>DASSHR010000093.1:0-15425 GCA_035692745.1 Candidatus Limnocylindrales bacterium
GCGACCGTCCGCGTCGGGCGCGCGGCGGAGATGCTCGGCGTCTCGGTCGACACCGTCCGGCGCTGGATCGATGCCGGCCGCATGGCGTCCACGCGGTCCGCGACCGGCCAGCGGTCCGTGTCGATGGCGGACGTCACGCGCCTCGCGGCCGAGCGCCGCCAATCCGGCGAAGGCGGCGGCTCGACCGGTGCGACCGGCGGATCCGCGGCCACCTCGGCCCGGAACCGCTTCCCGGGGATCATCACGCGCATCGAGGTCGACAGGGTCGCGGCCGTGGTCGAAGTCCAGGCTGGTCCGCACCGCCTCGTGAGCCTCATGACCGCCGAGGCGGTGCGGGAGCTCGGGCTCCGGGTCGGGGATACGGCCACGTGCGTCGTCAAGGCCACGAACGTGGTCGTGGAGATCCCGGCGGCACACGACAAGGGGCGTTGATCCGGGGATGATCCGCCGGCCCATCCGCGCGATGCTCATGGCCTTCCTCGTCGCGGCGTGCTCGGTGGACATCGCGGTGAGCCCGCCGCCTGCGACACCCAGCCAGGCGATCTCGATCGGTGACCCGACGGCGCCGCCGGTCTCGCTGACGATCTATGCCGCCGCCTCGCTCGAGCACGCCCTCGATGCGGTCAAGACGGCATACGAAGCAGCAAATCCCCGGACGACCCTGACCATCTCGACCGACTCGTCGGCGGCGCTCGAGGCGAAGATCGAGCAGGGCGCGCCGGCGGACCTGTTCCTGTCGGCCGATGCGACCAATCCCGCGAAGCTGCGCGCCGGCGGCTTCACGGCGGACGACCCTGTGGCCTTCGCCGGCAACACCCTCGTGATCATCGTGCCGGAGGACAACCCTGCGGGCATCACCTCGCCGTTCGACCTGGCGAAGGGCGGCGTCAAGGTCATCGCCGCCGGCGACGACGTCCCGATCACGACGTACGCCAGGAAGCTCGTGCAGAACCTGGCCATTCAGCCGGCCGCGCCCGGCGGCTTTGATCTCGCGTACGAAGCGAACGTCGTGTCCCGCGAGGACAACGTGCAGGCCGTGGTGGCGAAGGTCGAGCTGGGCGAAGGCGACGCCGCGATCGTCTACGCCACCGACGCGGCCGCCTCCGGCAAGGTCGACAGCGTCAGGATCAGGCCCGAGACGGCGAACGTCACCGCAACGTACGAGGGGGTCGTCGTGGTCCGGACCCTGCCGCAGCAGGCGTATGCCACCGAGTTCCTCCACTGGCTCGCCGGTCCCGACGGGGCCGCCATCCTCGAGGGATTCGGATTCCTCCCAGCCCCGTGAGCGCGCGGAGTCCCGTCCCGGTGGCCGTGCTCGCGGGCCTGGCCGTCGCCTTCCTGGGCCTGCCGGTCGCGACGCTGATCTGGCGCGCAGTGTTCGACGGATCGCTTGCGGGCATCGCCGGCTCGCAGGCGCTCCTGACGGCGTTGGGCCTGAGCCTGACCACGACGGCCGCGAGCCTGGTGCTGAGCGTCGCGATGGGGCTGCCGCTGGCGATCCTGCTCGCGCGCCGGGTCGTTCCCGGGCGTTGGCTCGTCGAGGCGATCATCGACCTGCCGATCGTCCTGCCGCCCTCCGTCGCCGGCCTCGCGCTCCTGCTCGTGCTCGGCCGGCGCGGCCTGCTCGGCAGCGCGCTCGACAGCGCGGGCATCGACGTCGCGTTCACGACGGCCGCCGTGATCCTCGCCCAGACGTTCGTGGCCGCGCCCTTCTTCATCCGGGCGGCCCGCGCCGGGATCGCGGCGGTGGATCGCGATCTCGAGGACGCCGCGCGGGTTGATGGCGCCACCGAAACGCAGGTGTTCCGGCGCGTCACTGTCCCGCTCGCAGGCGGCGCACTCGCGGCAGGGCTTGTCATGACGTGGGCGCGGGCCCTCGGGGAGTTCGGCGCCACGATCATGTTCGCGGGCAACGTCGAGGGGCGGACCCAGACACTGCCGCTGCTCGTCTACGGCGAGTTCCAGGGCGGCAGTTTGGACACCTCGATCGCGGCGGCGGCAATGCTCGTCCTTGCCGCATTCGGCGTCCTGGTGGCCGTGCGGCTGTTCCATTGGGGCCGGGCGCTCGACGTGCGGGCCGCCGTGTAGGGCTGGGCGGCATACGATCGACCCATGCACGCGCTGCGCAGCTGGGTCCGGCGTCGGATCCGGGGGATCAGGCGGCGCGACGTGGCGCGCCTGCTCGTGGTCGCGACGCCGACGCTGGCCGTCGCGTCCCTCCTGGTCTGGGTGCTCGAGGACCGCCTCGGCATCCCGGACGCCTCGCCCGTCTACCTGCTCGCGGTGGTCGTCACCGCCCTGATCTCCGGAACGGCAGGCGCCCTGATCACGGCGATCGTCGGGATCCTGCTCTACGACTATCTCTTCACGCACCCCTTCGCCACCCTGATCATCAGCGATCCGGGAGAGTGGCTGAGCCTCGTGCTCCTCCTGTTCGTGGGCCTGGTCGTCGGCCAGCTCACGGCGCTCGAGCGGGCGCGGGCGCTCACCGCGGAGGCACGGGAGCGCGAGGCACGCGAGCTGTTCCTGGTGAGTCGTGCGCTGGCGACCCGCGCATCGACCACCGCCGTCCTTCAGGAGATCGCAACGCTCCTTCGGCGCGCGGGCGGGATGAACGCGCTGTGGATCGCGCTCGGCGCGGACGATGGCGATGAACGGGTGGTCGCCGAGGCCGGCACACCATCGATGCCGGCCTTGTACTGGCAGCTTCGGCGGATGCCGGACGACGAACCGGCGCGCTGGGTCCGGATCCACCCCGGCGGGGTGGGCCGGGCACGTTCGGGGCCAGCCCTGGCCGCCTCGGGGACGGAGGCGTTCCGCGTTCGCATCGAGGCCGGCCCGCGCTCGCTCGGGTCCGTTTGGGCGACCCGGGAACGGGGCCATGGCCAGCCGGACCACCCGGCCACGCGGTTGATGTCGGCCGCCGCCGACCAGATCGGCCAGGCGATCGCACAGGATGAGCTGGCGGCCTCCGCGAGCGCGGCCGACCTGGCCCGCCAGAGCGATGCCTTGAAGTCCGCGCTGCTGCAGTCCGTCTCACACGACCTGCGCACGCCACTCGCCACGATCCGAGCCGCCGCCGGGACGCTGCGGCCGGAGAGCGAGCTGGACGCGGACGGACGCCGCGCGAGCGCCGCCGCGATCGAACGGGAGGTGGAGCGCCTCGACCGGTTGGTCGCAAATCTGCTGGACCTGGGGCGCATCGAGGCGGGTGAGCTCCGCGCGGACCTCGACGTGTTCGAGCTCGATGACCTCACGTCGCGAACGGTCGACCGGTTCGCGGCACGCCTCCAGGGCCACGATCTGCGCGTCGACGTCGCCTCGGTGCCGGTGCTCGTGGATCCCGTGTTCCTGGACGAGGCACTCACGAACCTGCTCGACAACGCGTTGAAATTCACGCCACCCGGTTCGGTGATCGGGGTTCGGGCAGCGGCGACCGCCACGTCGCCCGTGCGCCTGGTGGTCGAGGACAGCGGCGCGGGCGTGCCGCACGAGCTGCTCTCGCGCCTGTTCGAGAAGTTCTTCCGGGTCCCGGGCGCGGCGGGTCGCGGGCGCGCCGGCACGGGGATCGGGCTTGCGGTGGTGCGCGGCCTCGTCGAGGCGATGGGCGGCAACGTGCGCGCTCGCTCCAGCGACCTCGGCGGGCTCGCCGTCGAGGTCGATCTGCCACTGGCGGAGCTTCCCGACGAGCTCGCGCCGCGCGCGGTCGAGCTTCCGGTCACATGACCGCGCCGGGCGCCGCCGTCCTGGTCGTCGAGGACGACGACGAGACGCGCGCCGTGCTCGTGCGCGAGCTCGGGACTCGGGGCTATCGCATCCAGGAAGCCGTCGATGGCGCCACCGCCCTCGATCGTTGGGCGGCGAGCCGGCCGGATGTCGTGCTGCTCGACCTCGGGCTGCCGGATATGGATGGCCTGGACGTGATCCGGCGGATCCGAAGGGAGGCGATGACCCCGATCGTGATCCTCTCCGGCCGCTTCGCGGAAAAGGAGAAGGTGGAGGCCCTGGAGCGCGGCGCGGACGATTACGTGACGAAGCCCTTCGGGCTCGACGAGCTCCACGCCCGGATCCGGGTGGCGCTGCGGCGCGCGGCGGGTCCCGGCAGCGACCCCGCGGGCAGGGTGGTGGTGGGGCCGCTGGTGTTCGATGCGGCCAGGCACGAGGTCACGGTGGACGGGCGCCCCGTGGACCTGACGCCGCGCGAGTTCGAGCTCCTCCGGGTGCTCCTGGGCGAGCAGGGCCGCGTGGTCACCAAGGGCAAGCTCCTGCGGGCCGTCTGGGGCCAGGCGTACCAGGGCGAGGACAGCTACGTGTACGTCCACGTCAGCCAGCTTCGACACAAGCTCGCGGCCGCTGACCCGAATGGCGCGCTGCGCGACCTCGTCGTGACGGAGCCGGGCGTGGGCTATCGCGTTCGCCCGCCCGACGGGGACGCCGATCGCGGCGCCCAAACCTGAGAGGAACTTAAGGCCGCCACCGGCGCTTGCACGCGTTTCCTCTTGGGGCATCGGGCGAGAGTGGGGTCGTGGACATCAAGGCGCCCCGGGGCGTCGCTCCGAATGGACAGGGCCCGGCAGGAAAGCGCGGCCGCAAGCTCGCGGACCGCCGCGTCGCCGTCGACCGGCCGCATGCGCCATATTTCCGATACGCCGACGAAGGCCAGCTCGTGGCCCGTGAATCGGCCTCGGCGCCCCGGACGAAGGGCGGTCGCCAGCTCGCCCGCATTCGCGCCGTCCTCTTCGGCCGGCCGCTCTCGACCGCCGAGGAGATCGGAGAGCGGCTCTCCAAGGTCAAGGCGCTGGCGATCTTCAGCTCGGACGCGATCAGCTCGTCCGCCTACGCGAGCGAGGAGATCCTGCGGGTGCTCGTGCTGGCCGGTGCGCTCGCCCTGTTCTCGTCGATCGGCATCTCGATCGCGATCGCCGGACTGCTCGCGATCGTCGCGCTGAGCTACCGCCAGGTGTGCCGCGCCTTCCCGAACGGCGGCGGCGCCTACGCGGTCGCCCGCCAGGAGCTCGCGCCCCTGCTCGGGCTCGTGGCGGCAGCCGCCCTCCTGATCGACTACGTCATGACGGTCGCGGTTTCCACGTCCTCCGCGCTCGACCAGCTCGCCTCGATCCTCCCGGCCGCGGGCGACTGGAAGGTCGCGATCGCGATCGTGGTCATCTCACTCATCACCATCGCCAACCTCCGCGGCCTCCGCGAGTCCGGGAACATCTTCGCCGTCCCCACGTACGTGTTCGTCGTGCTCGCCCTCGGCATCGTGGTCACCGGCGTGGCCAACATCGTGACCGGGGCCGTCCACCCGATCCCGCGCCAGTCGAACGCCGAAGGCTTCGGGGTCGAGCCGCTCGTCCTGCTGCTGCTCCTGAAGGCGTTTGCCAGCGGCTCGGTCGCGCTGACCGGCGTCGAGGCGATCGCCAACGGCGTGCCCGCGTTCAAGCCCCCGGAGGCGAAGAACGCGGCGAACACGATGATCGCGATGGCGATCCTGCTCGGCGTCATCTTCATCGGCATCTCGATCGTGGCGTACGCGTACGCGGTCGTCCCGTCGATCGGCGGCTTCCCGAGCGTGGTGTCGCTCGTCGCCGGCGCGGTGTACGGCGAGGGCTCCGTGCTCCAGGGCGTGTTCCTGGTCGCGACGATGCTGATCCTGTTCCTCGCGGCGAACACCTCCTACAACGCATTCCCGCGCCTCGCTGCGATCCTTGCCGAGGACGGCTACATGCCTCGCCAGTTTGCGTTCCGCGGCGACCGGCTGGCGTACTCGTGGGGCATCGTGCTGCTGGCCGCGGTCGCGGCGGGCCTGGTCGCGCTGTTCGGCGGCACGACGACGCTGCTGATCCCGCTGTACGCCGTCGGCGTGTTCGTGTGCTTCTCCCTGTCGCAGCTCGGGATGGTTCGCCACTGGCTCCGGCTGCGCACGGAGGGCTGGCGCAAACGGCTGGCGATCAACGGCCTCGGCGCCATGGTCACCACCGTGGTCCTCGCCATCGTGGTGTACGAGAAGTTCTTCGGCGGCGCGTACCTGGTCGTGATCCTGATCCCCGTGCTGGTAGCGGGCATGCTCTTCATCCATCGCCAGTACACGAGGTCGGCAGCGCAGCTCTCGATCCCGGAGGATGCGGTCCTCCCGCGGCCGACCCGCGAGGACCGCATCGTGGTGCCCGTCGCGGGGATCGACCGCGCGGTCGTCCAGGCGATCAACGTGGGCCGCTCGATCGGGCCCGACGTTCGCGGTGTCGTCATCGCCGACGATCCCGACGCCGCGCTCGAGATGCGCGCCGATTGGGACCGCCGGTTCGAGGACGTCCCGCTCGACATCATCGAGGTGCCGTTCCGCGCGCTCGCCGGCCCGATGCTGGCGTACCTCGACTGGCTCGACGAGGAGACGCCGACCCCGGCGGGGCGCAAGGCGCCGATCACCTTCGTCATCGTGCCCGAGTTCGTCCCCCGCCACTGGTGGGAGCGAATGCTCTACAACCAGTCCGGGCAGCAGATGCGCTCCGCGCTGATCGGGCGGCCGCACACGGTGGTCGTCGACATGCCCTACCGGCGACAGGGCCAGGAGCCGGAGCGGGCCGCCGTATCAGCGGTTGCCGGCGGGAGGAGGCGGCAGCCGGCGCGCTGATCCTGGCCGCGCTTATTGCAACGCGTTGCGATAGCATCCGCGGGTGGACACCTCCGGCGCCCTCGGGCTGATCGCGACCGCGCTCGTGCTGGGCGTCCGGCACGGGTTCGACTGGGACCATCTGGCGGCGATCACCGACGTGACCTCCACGACGGCCACGGCCGATGCGGCCGAGCTGGATCACGAAGCCACCCACGAGCACGCCGCCGAGCACGCGCTGGCCCACGAGCACGAGCACGGCGGGGCGGGGGAGCGCGCGGCGCACGAGCCGGCCACGCGGGTCGCGGCGGCAGCGGTGGCCGAGGCGCCTCACCATCACGAGGAGCCGAAGCCGCGCTTCGCCGCGGAGCAGCGCCGCGCCCTCCTGCTCGGCTCGTTGTACGCCCTGGGGCACGCCACGGTCGTTGCCGTGCTCGGGTCGCTCGCGCTCCTGTTCGGGGCCGTCCTGCCGGACTGGGTCGACGACGTCATGGGGCCCGTCGTGGGCGCGACCCTCCTGTTCCTCGGCATCTGGGTCTTCGTGTCGCTGTATCAGTACGTGCGCCACGGACGCGAGTTCCGGCTCCGCAGCCGATGGATGCTCGTCTTCGATGCGGCCCGCCACGCCTGGCGCCGATTCCAGGCCCGACTGCACGGCCACGAGCACGTCGATCCGATGGAGATGTCGTCGTACGGCGTCCGGACCGCGTTCGGGGTCGGGTTGATCCACGGCATCGGCGCGGAGACAGGGACGCAGGTGCTGCTCATCGCCGCGATCGGTGGCGCGTCGTCGGAGGGCCTCGGCTTCCCGATGATGGTCGCGTTCATCGTCGGCCTGCTCATCTCGAACTCGATCGTCGTCGTGATCACGGCCACCGGATTCATCGCCAGCCGGTTCCGGGAGCGCGTGTACGTCGTGATCGGGGTCCTCGCCGGCACGTTCAGCCTCGTCGTCGGCGCGATCTTCCTCCTCGGCCTGGAATCGAAGCTGCCGTCGATCGAGGCGTGGCTCTTCGGTGGCGGCGCATGAGCGAGCAGGCGGCGCAGGATCGCTGGGCAGACGTCCGGTCGCGCCTGCGCGCTGCCGGCCTCCGCTGGACGCCCCAGCGCGGGGTCGTGCTCGACGTGCTGGCCGATGTGGATGGGCACGTGACCGGCGCGGAGCTCGTCGAGCGCAGCCGGCGGATCGATCCGGAGACGACGCCGTCGACGGTGTACCGCACGCTGGACGTGCTCGAGGAGCTCGGCGTGGTTGCGCACAGTCACGGGCGCGAAGGCCGGCAGGAGTTCCACGTGAACCCGGTCCACGACCATGGCCATCTCGTGTGCTCGGGCTGCGGGCACAGCTGGGAGCTCGACGCGGACGAGGTGCGACCACTGGTCGAGGGCCTGAAGCAGCAACGCGGGTTCGCCGTGTCCGTCGACCACCTGACGGTCGAGGGTCGCTGCGCGACGTGCACCCCGAAGGCCGGCTGACCGGCATCGACCGGGCCGCGCGTGCCATCCTCTGCGGATGCAGGAACCCGGCGGCCCGCCCAGGCGCGGTGGTCCGCGCTCCCTCCAGGGCCGCAAGCTCGGCGATCGGCGCGTCCGTGTCGAGCGACCGCACGCGGCCTATTTCCGCTACACGCCCGAGGGAATCCTCGTGGCGAAGGAAGCGGCCTCGGCGCCGCGGACCAAGGCCGGCCGGCTCATCGCCAGGGCGCGCGCCGTCCTGTTCGGCCGGCCGCTGTCCAGCATCGAGGAGATCGGCGAGCGCCTCTCGAAGGCCAAGGCGCTCGCGATCTTCAGCTCCGACGCGATCTCCTCGTCCGCGTACGCCACCGAGGAGATCCTGCGGATCCTCGTCCTCGCCGGGGCAAGCGCGCTCCTCCTCAGCCTCCCGATCGCGATCGGCATCGCCCTGCTCCTGACCGTGGTTTCGATCAGCTACCGCCAGGAGATCTACGCGTATCCATCGGGCGGTGGCGACTACGCGGTGGCGCGGGCGAACCTGCCGGGCGTCTTCGCGCTCATCGTCGCGGGCGCGCTGCTGGTCGACTACACGATGACGGTCGCGGTCTCGACCTCGTCGGCGGTGGAGCAGGTCATCTCCGCGATCCCGAACCTCGAGAACCTGCGTGTCGAGATCGCCGTGGTCGCCATCGTCCTGATCATGATCGGCAACCTCCGCGGGCTGCGCGAGTCCGGCAACATCTTCGCGATCCCGACGTACCTGTTCGCCGGATCCACGCTGCTCATGATCGTGATCGGCGTGTTCCGGATCGTGGTGATGGGCGAGAGCGCGCCGCCGCCGGAGCCGCTCCCGGGCCAGCCCGACGCCCTCCAGGCGGTCGGCCTGCTGCTGATCGTGAAGGCCTTCGCGTCCGGCTCGGTCGCGCTGACCGGCACGGAGGCGATTGCCAACGGCGTGCCGGCGTTCAAGAAGCCCGAGCCGCGCAATGCGGCGACGACCCTGACCGTGATGGCGATCCTGCTCGGCATCCTGTTCGTGGGCATCACGTTCGTCGCCGATTCGTTCGGCGTCGTGCCGATCGACGAGCCGGCCGTGAAGACCGTCGTCAGCCAGGTCGCGGCACGGATCTACGGTGACAACACGATCCTGTTCTACCTGTACCAGACGTTCACCGCGCTGATCCTCTTCCTTGCCGCGAACACGTCCTTCAACGCGTTCCCGCGGCTCGTCGCGATCCTGGCGACCGATGGCTTCATGCCCCGACAGTTCTCGTTCAAGGGCGATCGTCTCGCGTTCACGTCGGGCATCGTGATCCTGAGCATCGCGGCGAGTGCGCTGATCATCCTGTTCGGCGGCATCACGACGGCGCTCATCCCGCTGTACGCGGTCGGCGTGTTCATCGCGTTCACGATCGGCCAGACCGGCATGGTCATCCACTGGCGCAAGGTGCGGTCGCCGGGGTACGTGCGCCGGCTCGGGATCAACGCGTTCGGTGCGCTGCTCACGGGCACGGTGTTCGTCGTGGTCCTGCTCGCGAAGGCGCCGACGTCGCTGCTCGTGGCCGTCATCATCCCGCTGCTCGTCGGCGTGATGCTGTTCATCCAGCGCCAGTACCAGGCGTCCAAAAAGGAGCTCGCCGTCCGCGAGGACGCGGTGATCCGCGGCCCGCATCGCGAGGAGCGGGTCGTCGTCCCGGTGCCGAGCATCACCCGCGCCGTCGTCCAGGCGGTCAACGTCGGCCTGTCGATCGACCCGAACGTCCAGGCGGTTCTCGTCTCCGACGATCCCGACGAGGCCACCGCGATCCGCAAGCGCTGGGAGAAGCAGCTCCCGCAGGTGCCGCTCGTGATCGTGGAATCGCCCTACCGCGCGCTCGTCGCGCCGCTGATCTCGTACCTCGACGTGCTCGATCGGGCGTGGCCCGCGGACAAGGCGGCGCCGATCACGTTCGTGGTGATCCCGGAGTACGTGGCCCGCAGCTGGTGGGAGCGCATCCTGTACAACCAGTCGGCGAAGCGGCTGCGCACGGCGCTCCTGGGCCGGCCGCACACCGTCGTGGTCAACGTTCCGTATCGCCGCGAGGAGCCGGACCCGAAGGAGCTCGCCGCGAGCGCCGAGCCGCCGGAGGCCCCGCCGCCCGCATGAGCGGGCCTGGATCGGGCGGATCGGGCGGGTCGCGCGGATCGCGCGGATCGGGTGGCCCGCGCTGGCCATCCAACCTCACGGTGCTCCTCCTGGGCGCGGCGCTGCTCCGCATCGTCGGGTTGCTGGGGCCCGGGCATCTCGGCGACCTCCACGCGTTCGAGACGTGGGCCGAGGGCGTGGCGAAGTTCGGGCTCGGCGGCTACTACGCGACCGCCGGCGATTCGAACTACCCACCGATGCTGTACCTGCTCTGGCCGCTCGGCACCGCGCTGGACGGCAAGGAGCTGGAGCTCGCGATCCGGGCGCTGTCGATCCCGTTCGACCTTGCGCTCGCGGCCCTGCTGTTCTTCGTGGTCCGGGACCTCGCGCGCGGCGGCTCGATCGTGCGCGAGCGAGCCGGCCTTCTCGGAGCCGGGCTGTACGTGCTGAACCCCGCGGTCGTGCTCACGGGGCCGTACTGGGGCCAGGTCGACGGGATGGGCGCGCTGCCGATGATCGGCGCCCTCGTCGCCGTCGCCCGCGGGCGCCTCGTCACCGCCGGCGTCCTCGCCGTCATCGCGGGCCTGGTCAAGCCGCAGTTCGGGGTCGCCGCGTTCGTCCTGGCAGGCCTCGCGCTGTTCTGGGTCCGCTCGCCCGACGGGCTGCGGCGCGCGGCGATGGTCGGGTTGGCGGCGCTGATCACGTTCGTCGCCGTGCTGCTGCCCCTGGGGCTCGGCCCGACGAGCTACCTCGACCTCATGCGCGAGACGTTCGCGCGCTACCCCTTCCATTCCGGCTTTGCGTTCAATCCGTGGGGCATGGTCTTCGGGTTCAACCAGCCGGACGGCCCGTGGTTCCCGGTCGGGACGGCGCTCGAGCTGCTGGCCATCGGGGCCAGCCTGTGGCTCCTCCGCTGGCGCCGCGACCTGGTCGGGCTGCTGGCGGTCGGCTCGCTCATCGCGCTCACCCTGTACTTCGTGCCGACCCGCGCCCACGAGCGCTACCTGTACGGCGCGATCGTGCTGCTCGCGCCCATCGCGGCTCTCGAGCCGCGCCTGCGCCGGCCGTTCTCCGCGCTGTCCGCCACGTTCTTCGTGACCCTCGCGTACGTGATCGCGAACTCGCCGTACCGGATCCTGCCGGGCCCCAGGCTCGAGGACTTCCCGGCGTGGGCGATCAGCGTGATGTGCCTCGTGACCACCGCGTCCGGGATCTGGGTGGCGTGGCGGCTGGTCGAGCTGCAGCGGGCACCCGCGACGGGCGCCGCCACGGCGAGGGCCGGATAGTCGCCGGCAGCGCGCCGCGACCGCGGCGGATCGATCCGGGGCCCGAGCCGGGCTCGCAGGGCTGGTAGGGCCCGTCAGCCTCGCAGGCGGGTCGCTCCGGACGCGTCCACGCGAAACCCACGCGGCGTCTGGACGATCCGCACGATCACGTCGGTGCAGGCCGGACAGCGAACCACGATCCCGGGCCCGCGTCCGTACACCCGCATGGTGGCGATGACGCTCACCGTTCCGCAGTGGGCGCAGCGCTCCTCCTCGGCGGTCACGTCGCGCCCGAAGACCGTCGCGAGCAGCCCACCGACGGAGCTGCCGTCGGTCGTCAGCTCGAGCCCGGGGTCCTCGCGCATCGCTGCGCGGCGCTCGTCGATCGATCGGTCGTCAAGCATCGGATCGCGCCTCCGTCACGTGCCGCTGGGGCCGAAGCGCTCGGTCCGGATCCGGTCCGGCGGCAGCCCGAGCCGAACGAGCGAGTTGGCCACCACCTCGATGAGCGCCGTCGGACCGCAGGCGTAGCAGCGAGCCTCGCGGCCGAGCGGGCCGAGGACCTCCTCGAGCATCGCGTCGTCGATGCGCCGGGCGTAGCCGGTCCAGCCGTCGGGCTGGCGCCGCGTCAACGTGTGGATGACCTCGAAGCCATCGCGGGCAGCCGCCAGCCCGTCGAGCTCGGCGCGGTAGATGATCTCCTCAGGGCCGCGTGAGCTCACCAGGAGCCGCATCGGGACCCGCGAGCCGGCACGGGCCCGATGCCGTGCCATCGCCATGAGCGGCACGACACCCGAGCCGCCGGCGACCAGGAGCACCGGATCTGCCTGCGCGGCGTCCCAGACGAAGTAGCCGCCGATCGGGCCGCGCACTTCGAGCCGGTCGCCCGGGACCACGACCTCGTGCAGGAACGGCGAGACCTCACCGCCCTCGATGCGCTCGACGGTGATGTCGACCTCGCCCGCACGCTCCGGCTCCGAGGCGATCGAGTACGAGCGCTCGACGCTGTAGCCGTCCTCGGCAGTGAGCCGCAGGTCGACGTGCTGACCCGGTCGATGGCCGGCCCACCCCGGCAGGTCGAGCGTGAAGGATCGAACGGTGGGGGTCTCGTCGCGGACCGCGGACACGGTTGCAAGCTGCCAGTCGAGCGCCATCAGGCCGCCTCTCGGGCGCTGAGGCGGCGCCGAGCACCGCAAGCGAGCGCGTGCGGGATCCGCGTGAGCGCGGAGCGCAGGGGCCAACGCGGCGCTGAGGCCGCATCACCGCGCCGCCTAGTCATCGGTGTACCGCTCTTCGAGCCATTGGTCGCCGCGGTTGTTGTACCCGAGCGATTCCCAGAAGCCGGGCTCGTCTCGATCGGTGATGCGCAGGCCGCGGACCCACTTCGCGCTCTTCCAGAAGTAGCGCGCCGGGACGACGAGGCGCGCCGGGCCGCCGTGCTCCGGGGAGAGTGGCTTGCCGTCGTACTCCCAGGCCACGAACGCCTGGTTGTTCAGGACATCAGCGAGGGGCAGGTTCGTGGTGTAGCCGCCGTCCGAATACGCGATGACGAAGGCGGCGCGCGGATCCAGCTCGACGCCCTCGAGCAGCGTGTCGACGCTCACGCCGTGCCAGCGCATGTCGAGGTGCGTCCACTTCGTGACGCAGCTGATGTCGACCACCCAGTCGCGGCTCGGGAGCGCGAGCAGCTCGTCCCAGCTCCACCGCAACGGCTTCGCGACGAGGCCGTCCACCTGGAGGGACCATCGGTCGAGCGGCGTTCGCGGCGTCGGCCCGGCCGAGAGCACCGGAAAGTCCGAGGTGAGGTACTGGCCGGGTGGCGTGCGCCGTCGACGCTCGTCGGCGGCCATCGGGCCACCGGGGCCTTGATCGCGTCGCCCGACGAACCCGCGCGTCACGAACCGTTCGGCCATGGCCACCTCCGGATCGGATTGTCACACGCCGCGGCGCCCGTTACGGCCCCGAAAGAGACCCGAAACCCGACACGCAGTCCTGCAAGCCGATCGTTCGGCGGTTCGTGGGAGGCTGGTGCGGACAAGGAGGTGCTCGCATGGCCGAGCTCACTGCCAAGAAGCGGGACAACCTGCGCTCCAACCAGTTCGCCTACGTCGACAAGAAGGGTGGGGAGCACCTGCCCATCAACGACGAGTCCCACGTCCGCAACGCGATGGCGCGCTGGAACCAGACGGATTTCGACAGCGCGACGGCGAAGGAGTCGGCACGCAAGAAGATCGTGGCGGCCGCGAAGCGCCACGGGATCGAGGTGAACGACGACGACAAGGTGGCGCACGCCTCGCACTGACGCCGTGTGAGCCAGCCGAGGCCCCCCTGCAATGGCGGAGCCCCGCCGGCACGACGGCAGGGCTCCTGAAGTCGAGTACGCCCGGGGTTGGTGTTCGGATCGATCGAGGCCGAGCCGCAGCGATTTGGTGCGAATCCGCACCGGGCACCTAACGCGCCACGAAGTTCCTCGTTATCCGTATCGCAGGCCCCGAGCCGCGATGTCGTTCCCCCGGCGACAGACGCGCCTCGGGGCCGCAATCTGTCTTCAGGCTGCCTTTCGAAACCCCGTTACGACTGCGTGTCCTCGCCGGGCCAGGTGTCGGACAGGAGATAGCCCTCCGGGAATGGGTCGGTCGGGTCGACGAGGACCTGGTTGACGCCGGTGATCCAGGCCGTGCCCCGGATCGCTGGCACGATGCCCGCGCGGCCGCCGACCCCGACCTCGCGCACGATCCGCCCACCGAACGTCGAGCCGATGACCGACGCGTGCGTCATCGCATCACCCACCCGCATGGCGCCGCGCGCGTGCAGCGCCGCGAGCCGCGCCGACAGGCCGGTCCCCGTCGCCGATCGATCGAGGCGGCCGGGCGCGACCACCACCGCGTTCTTCGACACCTTGCCGACACCGCGCCACGGCTCGGCGATCTGGGTGATGCTCACGCCGGCGATGTCCGGGTTCTCGGGATGGACGACCGGCAGCTGCTCCCGGGCCGCGACGCGGATCAGGTCGCCGACGCGTGACAGGTCGCGCGCCTCCGAGGGCACGAGCGCGAACCCGAGCGCGTGGGCGTCCGCGATCGCGTACCACATGCCCCCGTACGCCACGTCGACGAGGAGCGTCCCGAGACCGCCGACCTCGAGCGGCGCATCGAGACGGTCCGCGAAGCACGGCACGTTCTCGAGCTCCACCCATTCGACCTTGCCGGCGCGGCAGCCCGCGTTGATCTCGACGACCCCGCCCGGCGCCTCGAGGCGAAACGTGGTGACGGGCTCCTGCATCGGGACCATGCCGGTCTCGAGCAGCACCGTGGCGACGCAGACCGTGTTCGAGCCGGACATCGCGGGATATTCGGTCGGCTCCATGATGACGTACCCGAACGCGCAGTCCGGGCGCAGCGATGGCAGGACGATGTTCGAATGGACCGCCACGCTGCCGCGCGGCTCGTGGAGCAGGATCTTGCGGATCGAATCGTCGGCGCGGATGGCCTGCATCTGCTCGAAGACCGTGGCGCCCGGTGGCGGCTCGACCCCCGCGACGACGACGTTTCCGACCTCGCCGCCGGCGTGGCACCCGACGACGGTCAGGACGGATCGAGCGGGGCTCCAGGAAATCGCGGCGAGGCGGTCATCGGCGGACGTCACCGCCTGATGATGCACGCCCGGGCGCGGGTTGCGACGGTCGCGACGGGCGTGGCGGCCAGATGCGGTTGCGCAGCCAGCCGAGGATCGCCAGCGCCAGCAGCACCCGCGCCCCGAAGACGCGGAGCACGACGAATCGGATGAGCCCGCTGATCATCCGCCGCGGTCAGTTCGGCAGGTGCGTGCGCCGCACGGCGACGAGCTCGACCTCTCGCTCGCGCCACTGGACGCGGGCCCGGCCGGTCATGCCGGAGAAGCGGTGGCACCGCTCGCACACGTGGATGCCGAACGCTTCGAGCATCTCGCGCACGACGGCCTGCGGGATCAG
>DASSHR010000094.1:0-11286 GCA_035692745.1 Candidatus Limnocylindrales bacterium
CACTGGCACTCGACCTCGAAGGGCAAGGCGGGCGGGGTCACGTACGCCTATGCCGGCGCGCCGGAGCCCGTCGCCCTGGACCAGGATCGCGCCGGCAACGTCCTGCTCGTGCAGCTCGACGCGCACGATGGCCGGAAGCAGGTCACGATCGAGGAGCGCAAGGTCGGCAAGGTGCGCGTGGAGCGCCTGCGCCTCGACGCGGCAAAGGTGGGCTCGCAGCCGGCGCTGGTCGCAAAGCTCGGCGACCGGGCGGACCCGGACGTCGTGCTCGACGTCGACTTGATCGGCATCCGGCCGGACGATCTCGACCTCCACGTGGAGGAGATCGAAGCCGAGCTCGCGGAGAAGTTCCTCAAGATCCGCGTTCGCGATCGCTCCGTGGCGCCGCTCCCGGATTCCGTGCTCGCCTCGCCGGACACCGTGCTGGGCGCCTTCATTCGGGATCTGGAGGCAAGGATCGCGGAGGAGGAAGCCTCCGCCGAGCACGCCGGCGGCGCCTCGGGCGCGGACGACGCCGCGGGCACGGGTGGCGAGAACGCGGCAACCGCCGAGAACTCGGCAACCGCCGAGAACGCGGCAACCCCGGATGAGGATGCCGCGGCCGCCGCGACCGGAGCCGGCCGGAAGGGCCGCAAGGCGATCCCGGTCGCGGGCGATGGCCCCGCCGACGAGCTGCGCGACGCCCTGCGCCTCGGCCGGCTGCTCCTCTCCGGCGTCGAGGTGACCCTGTGAGGATCACCCGGCTCCAGCTGAAGAACGTCCGCCGCCACCAGGACCTCGACCTGCCGCTCGCGCCCGGCCTCACGGTCATTCGAGGCCCGAACGAATCCGGCAAGTCGACCATCCAGCGGGCGCTGGAGCTCGCACTCACGCGGCGCGTCACCTCCGGCTCCGCGGACCTCGACGCGATGCGCTCCTGGAACGCCGCCGATGACGATCGACCGTGGGTCCGGCTCGAGTTCGAGCAGGAGGACCTCGACGGCGTCCGGAGCGGCACGCTCGAGAAGGCGTTCCGCGGCGCCCGCGGCACGGTGAAGCTGGAGCTCGATGGCGAGACCATCACGGATCCCACCCGTGCCGACGAGATCCTCGGCGACCTGACGGGCATCCCGAGCGAGCCCTTCTTCCGGTCCACCGCCTCCGTGCGCCACCACGAGCTCGACGGCCTCGCCCGCGACGAAGCGGCCTTGCGCGACCGCCTGCAGGCCTCGATCTCGGGCGCGGACCGCGGCACGAGCCGGGCGCGCCGCAAGCTCGAGCGCGCCCTGTACGAGCTGAACACGAAGGGCGACAAGAACCCCGGCCGGATCAAGGCCGCCGAGGCCGCCCTCGCCGCATCCACCGCCGCGCAGCGCAACGGCGAGGCAGCCCTCGCACAGCTGGAGACGGATCGCGACGCCCTCGCCCAGGCCCGCGAGGAGCGTGCCGTCGCGGAGCAGGAGCTGGCCGAGCAACGGGGCATGCTGGAGAAGGCCCGGCTCGCGGAGCGCCTCATCTCGGAGCGCGACCAGGCCCGCGAGCGGTTCGAGCGCTACAGCACCGCGGTCGATGTCGCCGGGCAGGTCGAGCAGCTCGAAGCCAACCACCCGTCGCCGAACGGGCTGCCGGCACTCCGCGAGGCGATGGGCAAGGTGCGCGCCTCGGACCTGCGAATCCGCGAGATCAAGGCGGCGCTCGCGGGCGAGGTCGAGGTCAATTTCGAGGTCAACGACCCGACGCCGCGCTCCTGGCGGCCCACTGCGATCGCGGCGATCGTGCTCATCGCGGTCGCCGTCGCACTTGCGGGGGCGTACCTCTTCGACGTCCTGCCGCGCGCGATCCACGACATCGGGATCTCGGTGCTCGGGCAGAGCTTCTTCCTGCCCGGCGTGCCGGTCCTCGCGGCGCTCCTGCTGCTGGCCGCGATCGCCCTCGCGTGGGTCGGACGTCGCCAGCGCATCCGGGCGATGGACGTGCGCAAGACGCGCGACCTCCGAACGCAGGAGATCGAGCGGCGGCTGCGTGGCCGGTCCATGCTCGAGCAGGAGCTCCAGATGGAGGAGGTCACGCTGTCCAACCTCCTCGCCGCCCTCGAGCTCCCGAACCTCGCGGCCGTCGAGGCGCTCGTCGCCGCCGAAGAGGCCCACACGACGAACATCATCAAGCTGCGCGCCCAGCTCGAGGGCCTCGTCGGGCGCGAGCCCGCCTCGACGTTGCCCGAGCTCCGGTCGAAGGCCGCCCTCGATATCGAGCAGAAGACAGCCGCGCTCGAGGAGCTCGGCGCGATCGCCCACGAGCCCCGCGCCCGCGAGCGGCTCGAGGTCGGCGTGACGGATGCGGACCACGCCCTCAACCGGCGGCGGGACGACGAGGCCCAGGCTCGGGCGAGGGTGGAGCAGAACGCGGTCGATGCCGAGGAGGTCGCCGGCCACGCCGAACGCGCCGCGCAGTGGGCGGAGCAGCTCGCCGCGCTCCAGCGCCGCGCCCGCGTGTACGACGCGACCCTGAAGGCCCTCGACAGCGCGGAGCGCGCCACGATCCGCACCGCGACGCGGTATCTGGAGAAGCGGATGGTCATCGACCTGGAGCGGGTCACCGCGGGCCGCTACCGCCGGGTCAAGGTGGATGACGAGAACCTCGGCCTGCGCGTGTACGCGCCGGAGCGCGGCGACTGGGTCGACGTCTCGACCCTGAGCCAGGGCACGCTCGACACGGTCTACCTCGCCGCGCGCATCGGGCTCGTCCGGCTCGTGACCGGCGACCGCCGGCCGCCGCTCGTGATGGACGATCCGTTCGTGACCCTCGACGACGCACGGGCCGAGCGCGCGCTCGAGCTCCTGCACGACATCAGCGCGGACTTCCAGGTCATCTACCTGACGACGTCGGATCGCTACGACAAAACGGCAGACAAGGTGGTCGTGCTGCCGGCGGCGACCGCGGTGACGCCGGATTCCGTGCCCGACGACCTCTCGCCGGAGCCTGGCGCTGCGGAGGGCCTAGAAGCCGCCCCCGCCGCCGCCGCCCCCGCCGCCGCCGCCGCCCCCGAAGCCGCCGCCCGAGGAGGATGACGGCGAGGTCGACATCGACCCGATCGAGCTCGACAGGCTGCCGATCGAGCTGATCCCGCCGCCGCCGGAGTACCAGGCCGGCGCCCAGTACGTGGTCCCCGACGACTTCGCCGTCTCGAACGTCTCCTTGATCAGGTCGTCCATCTCGTCCTTGAGCCCGAACGCGACCGCCCACACGGTCAGCAGGTCCGGCGTCGTGATCCACGGCAAGCGGGTCTTCGTCTGCTCGACGGCCTCGTCGACCGTGTGCGCCCGCTTGAGCTCGTAGCGCAGCGTGTTCCGGTAGCCGATCGCCATGCCCAACGCCTGGGCGCCGGCCTCCGTTCTGGCCACCAACCGGCCGCTGAAGATCATCGTGGCGATCGCAAGCCCGATCGAGAGCAGCATCGGTGCCACGAAGAAGCCCTTGCCGGGCTGCAGCAGCTGATCGGAGTCCTCGTTCAGGTCGAAGACGAAGAAGAAGCCGAACACGATGACCGCGACGATCAGGGCGATCGCGGACCCGGTCCATTTCGCCGGCAGCGAGTTCGGGTCGTCCTTGAAGAAGCCCGCGCTCTTGGCCGCTCGACCGAGGTCCTTCTTGAACGACGCGTAGATCTTCGCGCCCTCGCCGGCCTTGAGCGTGGTCCAGCTGATCCGGTCGCCGATCGCCTTTGCCTGGATTGACGCGGAAAGCTCCGTCTCCGCATCGCCGAGCGGCCGGCGGCGCGCCTCGAGGGAGCTCGGGTCGATCAGCGGCTCCGGCGGGATGACGAGATCGACGTGCTTGTCGTTGTCGTCCGGGGATTCGAACGTGACGAGGCCGCGATGGCCGAGGTCGACGAGCGCGGAGGTGAACGCCTCCTTGTCGACGCCCTCGTTGCGGAGCGCGGTCGCGAGCGCCGGCGTGAGGCCTGGCGGTGGGGTGGGCATCAGCACGGAGTCATCGACGAGCGGCACCTCCGCGTCCCGACCGTGCTCCCACCATTCGCGAAGGAAGAGGAGGAAGAGGAGCACCCCGGCGCCGCCCACCAGGACGGTGAGGATCGTGTTGAGCAGAATCTTCATGCCCCGATCGGGGTTGCCGTTGGGCTGCGCGACGTGATCGATCTTGTGCATGCCGGCGAGGAGCGCGGCGTCGAGATCGCCATCCTTCGCCTTCGGGAGCATGTCCTGATCCACGGTGGCCTGGCACTCGTCCGCGTCGAGGTAGACGTCGTTGAAGCCCTTGCCGCCGTACAGGTAAATCTGGCCGTGTTCGTTCGAGGTGTCCATGTCGAACAGGACCACGAGCCCGTCGTTCACGCCGGCACGTCCCACGCCCCAGGTGTTCATGATCGTGAGCGCGTCCGCGCGGGCATCGTCCGTGTTCACGTGGGAGAAGCCCGTCTTCCACGACACCACCGCCACCTGCGCCTGGGTCCGCGCCCGGATCTCGTCGGCGATGCGCTCGGCCTCCTGCTCGGTCGCGGGCGTCCAGATGTTCGCGAAGTCGTAGACGGCGACCCCTTCCCGTGACGGTGGCAGGGTGATGGGGCTGTCGATGCCGTCGTCAAGGACGCCCGGCGCCTCGGTGGCCCCCGGGGCCGCCGTCCCGCCGGTTCCGCCGAACCCGCCGGTCTCAACCTCGGTGTTCACCTGGGCGATCCCGGAGAGCAGGGCCGCGTCCGTGTCGCCGAAGGCGAAGACCGGGCCCATGAAGACGTTCCCGATCTGGTCGAGGTCGTCGGCGCTCAGGCGATTGGCGAGGAACGCGTCGCCGCCAACCAGCGCGATCTGGCCCTCGTCCTTGCTGCCCTTGTTCATGTCGAACAGGATCACGAGCCCGTCCTGGGCGTCGCCACCGACGCTCCACGTGGTCATGATCGTCAGCGCATCGGCGCGGGCGGCGTCGGTGGAGACGGCCTTCTGGTCGCTCGTCAAGGAGACGATCTCGACCTCGGCACCGGAGCGCTCCGTGACCTGCTCCGCCAGGAGCTGCGCGAGGTTCTCGGTGGAATCCGTCCAGATGTTCGCGAGGTCGTAGACGTAGGTGCCGTCCTGCTTCGCGGGCAGCGTGACCGCCGCGGAGACGGCGGGGACGACGAGCAGCGCGCCGAGGACCGCCGCCGCAATGGTCGCGACGAGGCGTCGGGCGGCGAGGCGTCGGGCGGCGAGGCGGCGAGCGGCAGGCAGGCGGGCGGCGCGCTTCATGGGCAGCCGCGATGATATGCGGATGCCCGAGTCCCTCATCTCCCCATCGCTCATGGTCGTCGCGCTCGGCATGCTCGCCTCGCTCGGGTGGGGCGCCGCGGACTTCGGCGGCGGCCTCTCGAGCCGCAGCGCGCCGGTGCTCGGCGTGCTCGGCGGGAGCCAGGTCGCGAGCATGCTCGTCGGCGTCCCGATCCTCCTCGCGAGCCATGAGCCGGCGATGGGAACGACGGATCTCGCCGTGGCGATCGGTGGCGGAATCCTCGGGGCGGTGGGCCTCTCGCTCCTGTACCGGGGCCTGTCGATCGGGCGGATGGGCGTCGTCGCCCCGGTGGCGGCGGTCCTCACCGCGGCCCTGCCGGTGATCTACGGGTTCATCAAGGACGGCATCCCGTCCGGCTTCGCGCTCGCTGGCATCGCCCTCGCCGTGGCGAGCGTCGTGCTCGTCTCCCGGGCGCCCAAGGCGGACGGTGACGACCGACCGAGCGGGCTCGGCTACGCGCTCGCGGCCGGGACGATGTTCGGCCTGTTCACGATCTCCGCGTCGTTCTTCGGCGATGGCCTGATCGTCACGCCCGTCATCGTGATCCGCATCACGTCCATCCTCGCCATCGGCGGGTTCCTCGTCCTGCGCCGAGGGGCGTGGCGGGTGCCGCGACGGATGTGGCCAGCTCTGTTCGCCGTGGGCGTGATCGACATGGCCGCCACGGCCGCCTACCTCGGGGCGGTCTCGATCGGGCCGCTGGCGATCGCCGCGATCCTGGCGTCCCTCTACCCGGTCGTGACCACGGTGCTCGCGACGGTCGTGCTTCGCGAGCGCGTCAGCGCGGGGCATGCCGTCGGGATCCTCGCCGCGGGCGCCGCAGTCGTGCTCATTGCGGGTGCGGGCGCGGGCTGACGCGGGCTCGCCTGCGCGCTGACCTGCGCGTCAGCCGTGGCGCCGCACCTCGACGGCGTCGACCTCCGTGGCCGTCCCCAGCCGATGGACGGCCGTGAACCCCTCGGCTTCCAGGACGCCGGACGCCGACGCTCGCTCGAGGTGGGCGAGCTGGTGCCGCACGATGTCCTCCGGCACGACACGGCCCGCCCGGCCGGCATTGCGGGCGGTGACGACGGCCGGCGGCAGCTCGAACACGATCGCGACGACCGGGGTTCGACTCGCTGCCGCTGCCCGCAGCACCGCGCGGCGGGCGTAGGGCGTCACGTTCGTCGCATCGATCACCGACGTGCGGCCCGCGAGCAGGCGCTTCCCGAGCTGGCGATGGAGGATCGAGAAGGCGGTGCGCGTCGCGCGCTGGTCCGACTCGGCGCCCGAGACCATCGCGCGGTAGGCGTCCGAGGACAGGATCTCCGTGGGCGCGAAGTGTCGCGCCGCGAACGTGGATTTGCCGGCGCCGGCCGCGCCGATCAGCACGACGACGCACGGCTCCGGAAGGTCGATGACCACCCCCAGAGGATGGCCTATGCCGTCTGCCGGCGTGCCTCCCAGCCGCCGCCCTCGCGAGGGCGGACCTCGTACGCCGGCTGGTCGTAGACCGAGGGGCCCCGCGTGACCGCGCCATCCGTCATCCGGTACCGCGAGTAGTGCCACGGGCACTCGATCTGCCCCTCCACCAGCTTGCCCTCGTTCAGCGGGCCGCCGGCATGGGCGCACGTGTCATGCAGGGCAAGGATCGTCTCGCCCTGGCGGACCAGCACGAGCTGGTTGATCCCGAGCTTCGCCTTCACGGGCTTGCCCTCGGGGATCGCACCGGTCGCGTCGACCTCCGCGGGCTCCAGGGCGAGCCACTTCGTGCCGGCGCCCCGGAACGCGTGACGGCTGACCATGTTCCCGAGCACGTACACGACGTCGCCACCGACGTACGCCCCGGCCGACAGGATGAGGAAGCCGGCCCACGACAGGATCACGCCGAGCCCCGAGCCGGTCCCGCTGCCGAGGCGGACCAGCAGCGACACGACGAACACGAGCAAGGCCACGATCATGATCGTGGAGTGGAGCGTGGCGCGTTCGCGGGCCTTCCCGTCGGTGTCGGCGTAGTCGGCGAATCCGGCAAGCGCCGCGCCGAGCATCGTCAGGATCCCGACGCCGAGGGCCCACGCCGCCGCCTCGCCCATCGACAGCGCGTCGAACGCCAGGACGAGGAACAGGATGCCGATGGGGGCGTCGGTGAGGACCGCGTGGAGCGGGTGGCCGAGCCACCGCCCGACCAGCAGGTCGCGGATCGGGGTCATGTGGCTGAACAGCCAGAACAGGAAGCGGTGGGCGAGATCGCCCAGGGGCTTCGTCCAGCCGGCCTGGGCATCCATGAGTCGGGTCAGCGCGCGGGCAAGCACTGGCAGCCTCCTTCTGTCCGCACTCTACGCCGGTGCCGCCGGCGTGGATCGCGATGACCGCGGGTCTGGGCGCATCGAATATGCGTGAAATCGGCCATGCCAATCCCCGTGCCCCCGCCCATGTCCGTCGACGTCATATTCCGCCCAGTGGGGTCCCGGTGGACGACCTGGGCGCCACCCCTGTCCGCGTTCGCCAGACACGACCCGCGCCACGTCGAATATGACGGCGACGCGCATCGGGTGTTGGGCCCTCGATCGACGCCCCGATTTCGCGCATACGGCGGCGAGGGCGCCGCCGAGGGCGCCGCCGAAAGCTCAAGCCGGCAGGTCGCGCTCCGCCGGCCCGATGTAGCGATCCGAAGGGCGGATGATCCGGTTCGCGCCAGCCTGCTCGAGGATGTGCGCCGTCCAGCCGGCATGGCGCGCGAGCGCGAACGTGGCCGGGAACAGGTCCGGCGTGAGGCCGACGCCCATCAGCACCGGCGCCGCGTAGAACTCGACGTTCGTTTTGAGCGGCCGCTCGGGGTGCTTCTCGGCAAGCACGCGCAGCGCGACGTCCTCGACCGCGATCGCCAGCGCCAGCCACTCGGGCGGATGCTCCATCGACTCGGCGACCTTGCGCAGCGCGACGGCCCGCGGGTCGTACGCGCGGTACACGCGATGCCCGAAGCCCATGAGCCGCTCGCCCTTCGCGAGCGTGTCGCGCACCCACGCTTCGGCGCGCTCCGGCGAGCCGACGGTGTGGATCTGCTCGACGACGTGGGTCGGGGCGCCGCCGTGGAGCGGGCCCTTCAGCGCCCCGATGGCGCCGGACACGGCGGACGCGATGTCCGACTGGGTCGAGGTGATGACGCGCGCGGCGAACGTCGACGCGTTCAGGCCATGCTCCGCGCCGACCATGAAGTACGCATCGAGCGCGCGCGCCGTGCCCGCGTCCGGCACGGAACCCGTGAGCTGGTACAGGAACCCGGGCACGAGGTCGAGCGACGGATCGGGCTCGATGACGTCCTTGCCGCTGCGAATGCGCGCGAACGCGGCGAGCGCCGACGGCGAGAACGCGGTCAGCGCGCGGGCCTGCTCGGGTGTCGGCGGCCAGGTGAGCTTCTGGGTCGCTCCCCAGGCGGAGACCGCGGTTCTGAGCGCATCCATCGGCAGGGCGTCCGACGGCAGCGCGCGGATCGCGGCGAGCACCGGCCCGGGAACGGCCGCTGTCGCCATGCGGTGCGACGGATCCCAGTCGCCGGTCCACAGCAGGTTCGCCACGGCGGGATACGTGCCGCGCTCGACGAGATCGCCGATCCGGCAGCCGCGATAGAGGAGGCGGCCACGCTCGCCGTCGACGTAGCCGAGGGCCGTTTCGGCCGCGACGACCCCCTCGAGGCCGGGAGAATAGGGCCGTTCGTCAGTCATGCGGCGATGGTAGCCGCGGACCCCCCGATCAGCCCTTCGCAGCGCGCCTCGACATCGGCGTGTAGGCGCGCTCGGCCTCGCCGACGTAGAGCTGGCGGGGGCGGCCGATCCGCGAATCGGGGTCCGTCATCATCTCGCGCCATTGCGCGATCCAGCCGGGCAGCCGGCCGATCGCGAACAGCACCGTGAACATGCCGATCGGGAAGCCCAGCGCGCGGTAGATCAGGCCGCTGTAGAAGTCGACGTTCGGGTAGAGCTTGCGGTCGACGAAGTAGGAGTCCTTCAGCGCCACCTCCTCGAGCTCGCGGGCGATGCGCAGGAGGTCGTCGTTGGCGCCCATCTTGGCCAGGATCGTGTCCGCGGCGGCCTTGATGATGCGGGCCCGCGGGTCGTGGTTCTTGTAGACCCGGTGGCCGAAGCCCATGAGCCGGAAGCCATCGGTGTGGTCCTTGGCCCGGGCAACGGCCTTCGAGACGTCGCCGCCGTCGCGCTTGATCGCGCCGAGCATCTCCAGCACTTCCTGGTTCGCGCCGCCGTGCAGCGGGCCCCAGAGCGCCGAGATTCCCGCGGAGATCGAGGCGTACAGGTTGGCGTGGCTTGAGCCGACGAGGCGGACCGTCGACGTCGAGCAGTTCTGCTCATGGTCCGCGTGCAGGATCAGGAGCACCCGCAGGGCAGCGGCGACCTCCGGGTCGACCTCGTACGGCTCCGCCGGCACCGCGAACATCATCCGCAGGAAGTTCGACTCGTAGTCGAGGCTGTTGTCCGGGTAGACGAACGGCTGCCCGACCGACTTCTTGTACGCGTAGGCCGCGATCGTCGGCATCTTCGCGATCAGCCGGATCGTCGTGATCTCGACGTCGTCGGGATCGAGCGGGTTCTCCGAGCCCTGGTAGAACGTCGACAGCGCCGCGACCGCCGAGGCGAGGATGCCCATCGGGTGGGCGTCCATCGGGAAGCCGTCGAAGAAGCGCCGGAACTCCTCGTGCAGCAGGGTGTGGCGCTTGATCGAGGTCGTCCATTCGGCCAGCTGCTGCTCGTTCGGGAGCTCGCCGTAGATGAGCAGGTAGGCGACCTCGAGGAAGGTCGACTGCTCGGCGAGCTGCTCGATCGGGTAGCCGCGGTAGCGCAGGATCCCGGCGTCGCCGTCGAGGTAGGTGATGGCGCTGCGGGTCGCCGCGGTATTCGCGAAGCCGTAGTCGAGCGTCGTGACCTGGCCGTCCTTGAGCAGCGTTCCGACGTCGACGGCGCCCTGGCCGACGGCCGCCTCGCGGATCGGCAGCTGGAGGACGCGGTCGGCGATGTGCAGCTCGGCAGTGCCGGAGGGTTCGGGCTGGTTCGTCATGTGGCGATGCTAAATCGACGACCGCGATCGCGGAGTGCCGAAGGTCCCGAACGCTGGGGTCCGCCCCAGTTCCATGCCCGCCCCGGTCGCTGCCGCGCCGCCGGCTTCCCGCCAGATTGCCAGGTGGCGGCGCTTCCGCGGCCCCGCGTGGCCGGCTTCGGGCCACATCGTCGGCAGGCGACGCGTATCGGCATCCGACGTGCGATTCGGTGACAGATCGTCAGATGGCGGCGCTTCGGCGCCCGCCCGAGGGCGACGGCCTCGGGTCCACGCTCATCACGGTGGCATGGGCGGTGGCCGAGAAGACCGGCCCACGTTCAGGCTCCTGGCATGGTTCTGCCCAAGCGCCAGGTCGTGGTGATCTGGCAGTCAGTCAGCGCTTGGCGATGGCAGGTCCCGCCAGATCGACATCCCGCCCTCTGCGGCGGCCGCGACGGGTTCCGCCGCGTCGGGTTCCGCCGGCTCGACGGCGGGCGCCGCACAGTCGGCAGCCGGATTGGCGGTCGGATCAGGCGTCGCACCCGCGTTCGTGGTCGCGTCCACGTGCTCCAGCGCCTTCAGTGCGAGCTCGCTCGGCCGGCCGACGTTCTCGAGCGCGGCACCCGAGATTCCGGGCTGCTTCGCGCCGAGGTATTCCGCGGCGGCCACCGCGACGACGCCACCGATGAGCACGGCGCCGATCGGGCCACCCGCCGCGGCACCGACGATCAACGCCGGTGCGGCCCCCTGGCTGGCGCTTGGCCCGTGGAGGTGCATCGGGCGGCTTGCGTAGTCGGTCAGGGCGGGATCGACCGCGGTCAGGCCGGGAATCCGGACGTCACCGAGGGATTCGCGCTGGGCCAGCGCGGCCCCGCAGCTCGTGCAGGTCGTGGCGTCGTCGTGGGCGGGCGCGGCGCACCACGGACAGGTGCGCTGTTCCGATGTAGGCCCGTTCGCGGGTGCGGCGGCGGGCGCGGCGAACGTCCCCTCGTCGCTCATCGC
>DASSHR010000095.1:0-1143 GCA_035692745.1 Candidatus Limnocylindrales bacterium
TGACAGCATCTCGAGGTCCCAGTTCACCGACCGCAGGGCGGGGATGGCGGTTTCGTCCCAGCTGCGGCCGCCATCGACGGTTCGCCAGACCACGATGCCGGTGACGGCGGTCGGATCGAAGGTCACGATCCAGCCGCGATCCGGGTCGAGGAAGAACAATCGCAGGACGGCCTGCTCACCGGCATTGCCCGGGGTGATGTCCCGCCACGTCGTTCCGCCGGTCGCGGTCATGAGCACGCGGCCGTCGGTGTTGGTCACGACGCCGTCCGTCGAGGTGATGAGCTGCCCGCTCTGCACCTCGCCGGGATGGTCGACGAGCTCGCCGAGGGACAGCCCCGTACGCGTGGGAAACGCCGTGCCGGGCTGCGTCCCATCGGCGGTTGGGAGCGAGGCGCTCCTCCCTGCGGAAGCGCCCGGGCCATGCGTGATCCGCGGCCATGCGATCGCAACGACGAGCAGGGCAGCGACGCCCGCAGCCGCGCCGAGCAGCCAGGCCGACGAACGGGTCCAGGGCTGCCCCGGCCGCGCCTCGAGGGCGGTCGTCACGCGCGCGCGCAAGTCGGCGGGTGCCGTTTCGGGCGCACCTTCGCAGATGGCGCCCCTGAGCGCGTGATCGAATCGATCGTGGTCGTTCGGCGTCGTCATCGATCGTCCAGCCGCTCGGCGGCGTCGTAGGCGGCGCGGAGCTGGCGAAGCGCGTGGTGGAGCCGCGACTTGACCGTGCCGGCCGGCGTTCCCGTGCGCGCCGCGATGTCGTCGATCGGGAGGTCGAAGAGGTAGCGCAGCACGACCACGACTCGGTGGTCCGGCGAGAGGATGCCCAGCGCGTCCCGAAGCGCGGCTCGCTCCACGGCAGCCTCCCCTTCCGGGCCGGACGTCAACGAGATCGGCGATTGCGCGGCGAGGACCGCGCGCCCGACACGTCGTCGGCGGAGCCGGTCGCGGCACTCGTTGACCACGATCCGATCGAGCCACGCGGTCGCCGCCCCCGGATCCCGAACACCGCCCCACGAGCGTTGCGCCCGGAGCACCGCGTCGTGGACCGCGTCCTCGGCCTCGATCCGGTCGCCGAGCAGCACGGCGGCGAGCCGGTAGCAGGCGTCGAGCCGGGCGTGGACGAGCGCATCGAAGCCTTCGGCCGAA
>DASSHR010000096.1:0-1101 GCA_035692745.1 Candidatus Limnocylindrales bacterium
GACCGTCGTCAGGGTGTACGTGTGCTGCCCGAGGCCGCAGCTGAACGGCACCCGATCCGAGCCCTGGGCGCCCGGGTAGGCCTTGTAGAGACCGGCACCGTCGATGGCGAGCTCCGTGCTGTCCGCGTTGTCGATGAGCCACGTCAGGGTGATGAACCCGTCGTACGCGGGATCCTTGCAGCTGTCGACGGTCTCGGGCCCTTCGAAGGAGATGATCGTCGGCTTCGGAACGGGCGTGATCTCGGGCGTGGCTGGCGTCGCCGCGGTCGGCTTCGGCGTTGGCGCCGCCGGCGCCGTGGCCGGTGCCGTGGTCGGCGCCTGGCTCGAGGGTGCGGACGCGCCGGTGGGCGAGCCCGGGCCGCCATCGCTCGGCGTGCCGGAGGTGCCGCCCGACGCCCCGGGGTTGTTCGGCGTGATCGTGGCCGCGGGCGTGCTGCCGAGCACGACCACGAGGATCGCGATCAGCGCGATCGCGGCGAGGGCCACGCCGCCGCCGATCAGCAGCGGCTGCAGCGGAACGATGAGCTTCGGTGGCGGCGGCGGCGCGGAGGGATCGGCGACGGGGGCGTAGAGGTCCGCGGCGCACTTCCAGCAGAAGGTGCGCGTCGATGCGTTGATCGAATGGCAGACCGGACAGGTGATGTCAGGCATCGACCGACCGGATCGGGATGGCTACAGCGCCTTGACCGCGGCGACCAGGTCGGCCAGGCCCTGCTTCGCGTCGGCGAAGAGCATGCCCGTCTTCGGGTTGACGTAGAGCTCGTTGTCGATGCCGGCGTAGCCGCGGCCCATCGAGCGCTTGATCACGATGATCGACTTCGCGTGGTCGACGTCCAGGATCGGCATGCCCGAGACCGGCGTGCCGGCCCGGCGTGCCGCGGGGTTCGTGACGTCGTTCGCCCCGACGACGAGCGCGACATCCGCCCGTTCGAACTCGGGGTTGATGTCCTCCATCTCGCGCAGCTGCGGGTACGGCACGTTGGCCTCGGCGAGGAGGACGTTCATGTGCCCCGGCATGCGGCCTGCGACGGGGTGGATCGCGTAGTTGACGTTGACGCCTCGCGCCTCGAGGAGCTCGGCCAGCTCGCGAACCGCGTGCTG
>DASSHR010000097.1:0-2905 GCA_035692745.1 Candidatus Limnocylindrales bacterium
GCGCGGGCACATGCCGCCGGCGACGCTGAAGCTCCGGCGCTCCGTGACGGTCTTGCCGGCCCGCTCGAACTTCACCGCGCCGGCGCCGCTGACGGACGGGATGTTGAACGAGTACGCCTGGGGCCCGCCGATCCGGGGCTCCGCGATGCGGCTGAAGATGACCCGGAGCAGCGCGTTGGCGTCGGTGACCGTCCCCACGGTCGAGCGCACGTTGGCGCCCATCCGCTCCTGGTCGAGGATGATCGCGGTCGTCAGCCCCTCGAGCGAGTCGACGTCCGGGCGGGCGAGCGTGGGCATGAAGCCCTGCACGAACGCGCTGTACGTCTCGTTGATGAGCCGCTGCGATTCGGCCGCGATCGTGCCGAAGACGAGCGAGCTCTTGCCCGATCCGGAGACGCCGGTGAACACGGTGAGCCGCCGCTTCGGCAGGTCGAGGTCGACGTCCCGAAGGTTGTTCTCGCGGGCGCCCCGGACCGCGATGACGCCCCAGGTGGGATCGATGGTCAAGCGGCGGCTTTCTTCACGAGCTCGGCGATGCGCGCCTCGACGCGTGGATTCAGCTCCGTCACCGCAAAGGCGACGGGCCACATCTCGCCGTCATCGATCCGTGCATCGGGCTGGAACCCGAACGTGGAGTAGCGGACCTTGAACTTCGATTTCGACTGGAAGAAGCAGATGACCTTGCCGTCTCTCGCGTAGGCCGGCATGCCGTAGTACGTTCGCGGCACGAAGGCCGGGGCCTCCGTCGCCACGATCTGGTGGATCCGCGTCGCGATCCTGCGATCGTCGGCGGGCATCTCCGCGATCTTCGCCTGCACGTCCGCCTCGCCCTCGGTGCGCTCGTCCGCCGGGCTGCGCTTCGCCTGCCGCTTTCGTTCCCGGGCGGTCTCCCGCGCGGCCTCCAGCTCCACGTCGGAGAACACCTTTTCCTTGCTCGCTGTCCTGGTGGCCATGTCGCGTCTCCCTTCGTCGATGCGTCGAGGTCAGGCCGTCTTGGCGGCGTCCTTGCGGGTCTCGCGGCGGACCGTGGCCTCGCCCTGCTGGAGGATCCGGATGGGATTGCCGAAGGGATCGCGGACGCCCATGTCCGTGCCGTAGAAGTGGTCGGTGGGCTCCATCGTGAAGTCGGTCACGCCACGCGCCTTGAGGTCCTCGAACAGCTCGCGGGCGTTGTCCGTGATGAACACGAGGCCGCCCATGGCGCCCTTGCTGATCAGCTCGCGGATCTGGGCCGCGGTGGCCTCGTCGTGGAGCGGCGCGCCGGGCTGCTCGAGCGACACCTCGGTGGCGCCGGCCTCGCCGGGAACGCGGATCGTGAGCCAGCGGTAGTCGCCCTGGCGGACGTCGTTGCCCTTCTCGAGCCCGAGCTTGTTGACGTAGAAGTCGAGCGCCTCGTCCTTGTCGAGGACGTAGATGGAGGCGACGTTCAGGCGGGTGATCATCTCGTTCTCCTGGTGTGGTCGATGTCGTCGCCGATCACCCTACGGCGGTCAGCGGGCGTTGCGCTTCTCCAAAACTGCTCAACTGGTCCGCGCCCGCGCGGGCGACCGCGGCCCCCCGAGCCGAGGCGGCCTCGAAGGCGCCCACGCGCGGCCGCATCGCCGCGAGCTGGACGCAGTGCGGCGCGACGATCGGCCCGTTGCCCAGCCGGTAGGCCGATGGCGTCTCGCCGACGATCTCCGCGAACGTCCGGCTGAACGTGCCGAGGCTGGAGAAGCCCACGTCCATGCAGATATCCGTGATGCTGCGGTCGGTCTCGCGGAGCAGGAACATCGAGCGCTCGACGCGCCGCCGCTGCAGGTAGCGGTGGGGCGTCTCGCCGAAGACGGCGCGGAAGCTGCGACTGAAGTGGGCGGCCGATACGTGGGCGACCGCGGCCACCGCCTTGACGTCGAGCGGCTCCGCGTACGCGCGGTCCATCGCGTCGCGCGCGCGCAGGAGGCGGCGGTTGAAGTCCTCGGCTTCGCGGGTCATCACGCGCAACCGTACGCGATCACGCCACAATCGGCGGCGGATGGATGCCCCTCGCGCGACCGCTCCCCGCAGGCTGTTCCGCGCAGCCCTGCGAACCGCGATCGTCGTGCTGGCAACCATCGTGGTGGTGGCCGCCGCCTGGTTCACGTACCTGCGGTTTCGAGACCGCGCGCAGACGGACCGCACGACGGCGCGCTTCGAGCCGCCCGTGTGGGCCGGCCAGAACGTCCCGGGGGCGTGCTCAGGTGGGTTCTACGCTCGCGGCGCGACCGGCATCGTGCTCACGATCGTCGCCCACTGCGCCGAGCCCGGGACGACGCTCAAGACCGCCGCCGGCGAGGTCATCGGGACGTTCGGGCCGCGCGCGCAGCTCACCGAGTGCCCCACGGATCGGTTCTGCGCGCCATCGGACTTCCTCGCCCTGGAGCTCGCGGACCGCTGGATCCCGTGGGGCCACCTGGACATGGTCGACCTCGGCGCCGGTGGCTACCGGACCCTCGCGCCCGGCACGCGCGCGCTCGCGTGCGGCGACATCCACGTCGGCGATCGCGTCGAGGTGGACGGGCGCGAGCACTACCGGACGGGCAGCGTCACGGCGGTCGCGCCGTACCAGTACGCGTCGGACACCATGTTCCCGTGCATGGCGGTGGCCGATATCGAGACGGTGGTGGGCGATTCCGGCGGCGCCGTGCTCGTCGACGGCCAGCCGGCGGGGGTCGTCTCGCGCTCGCTCGGCGGCCGGATGGGCTTCACGCCGCTCGCCGAAGGGCTCGAGAACCTGGGCCTGGAGCTGTGCACCACGCCGAACTGCGACTGAGCCGGCGCGTCGGTCGCGTGACGAGGCGGACCGGCCGGCGAGCTACGCGGGCGCGCCTGTCAACCAGGCGAACTCGCGCTCGATCTGCTCGTCGTCGCCGAGATGGCCGCTCTC
>DASSHR010000098.1:0-1186 GCA_035692745.1 Candidatus Limnocylindrales bacterium
TACCGCCCGGCGCCGTACGTCTCGTTGCCGTTCGTGGCGTCGCGGAAGGGCAGGAAGAGCCCGCCGGCGTAGCCGGACATCCAGTACAGCCCGAGCTGCCGCTCGCCTGCGGCGAACGGGACGTGGACGGTCCCGATCCGTTCCAGCGACTCGCCGCCGCCGGTGGAGATCGGCAGGAGCATCGCGAGCCCGCCAAGGGAGGCGGCGACCGAGGCCGGCTCCGTCGGCACGTCCGGCTCGACGACGCCCTCGAGTCGCAGCGCAGGGTCGTAGGGCCAATGCCGTGCTCGGAACGCGGCGCGCCCTTCGGCAGGCACGGGTGACTGCGGATGCTCGCGAAAGAGCGTCTCGCGCGTCTCGCGCCAGTCCTGCCAGGCGGCCTCGGGATCCCGCGCCGACACGTCGCGGACGCGCGCGTACAGGTCGGCGACCTGCCGGCGCCATTCCGCGAGCGCGAGCATCGCAACGGGTTCCGTCATGGCTCGACGCTCCTTCGCGATCGGACGCCCGAACCATGCTACTCGCGATGCCCGACTAGAATCCGCACGTGACGGATCGAGCCGAGATCGGCGTGTTCGGGGGGTCGGGCTTCTACTCGCTGCTCGACGACGTTCGCGAGGTCAAGGTCGACACGCCGTACGGGCCGCCGTCCGATTCGTTCTTCCTGGCCACCGCCGGCGGTCGCCGGGTCGCGTTCCTGCCCCGACACGGCCGCCGGCACACGATCCCGCCGCACAAGATCAACTACCGGGCGAACGTCTGGGCGATGCGGTCGCTTGGGGTGAAGGCGGTCATCGCGCCGTGCGCCGCCGGCTCGCTGCAACTCGCGGTGAAGCCCGGCGACTTCGTGGTCTGCGACCAGTTTGTGGACCGAACCCGAAGCCGGCCGCACACGTTCTACGACGGCCCGGTCGTGACCCACCTCTCTTCCGCCGAGACCTACGACCCGACGCTTCGCGCGCTCGCCATCGACACGATCCGCGACCACGGCATCGAGGTCCACGAACGCGGCACGATGGTGGTCATCGAGGGTCCGCGGTTCTCCACGAAGGCCGAGTCGAAGTGGTTCTCCGACGCCGGCTGGGAGGTCATCGGCATGACCGGCTACCCGGAGGCGTGGCTGTGCCGCGAGCTGGGGATGGCGGTCGTCAACATCGCGCTCATCACGGACTACGACGCGGGTGTC
>DASSHR010000099.1:0-1067 GCA_035692745.1 Candidatus Limnocylindrales bacterium
CTAGCTGACCCGCCCACACACGTTGTGAACGCCTGAAAGGCCATCCGGGCCCTCGCAGAGGCTTGGGGTGTCTACGCCTTACGCCCAAAGGAGGACCCGGATGAAGGTTCACGGTAACGCTGCTCTCGGACCAGCGGGACGGCTTGCGTTGGTGCAAGCGATCGAGTCGGGGATGACGCAAAAGGCGGCAGCTGCCGCCTTTTGCGTGGCGCCCGCCACAGCCCATCGCTGGTGGCACCGATGGTGCCTGGCAGATGAGCTCGAACGTCGATCTGGAGCCTGGCTGGAGGATCGCTCCTCCCGCCCTCACCGCCAGCCGAGACGGCTGGGCCCGGCCGAGGAGGAGCCGATCCTGCGTGCTCGCCGGCAGACCAACCTCGGCCCCGGTCGCCTGGCTGGAATCTGTCGCCGGGCTCGCTCGACGATCTGGAAGGTGCTGCACCGCCACGGCCTCTCCCAGCGACGCAAGGGCGCCAGGGAGACCTTCCGGCGCTATGAGTGGTCTTCGCCGGGAGCGCTGCTTCACGTCGACGTCGCTCGCCTGGCGCGCTTCAATCGCCCCGGGCATGCGGTCACCGGCATCCGCGACAAGACCGGCGCCGAGAAACGGGCCGGAGTCGGGTACGTCTATCTGCACTGCGTAATCGATGACCACTCCCGATACGCCTATGTCGAGCAGCACCCCGACCAGGGCGGGAACACCGCGGCGGCCGTGTTGGGCCGGGCGATCGAGCACTTCACAGCTCTTGGGATGAAGGCACCAGAGGCGGTGATGAGCGATAACGCCCTCGCCTATCGACGTTCAAACGCCTTCCGCGATCAGCTCGCCGCCCACAGCGCCCGCCACATCCTGATCCCGCCTTACACGCCGCGCTGGAACGGGAAGGTGGAGAGATTCATCCAGACCCTGAAGCGCGAGTGGGCCTACGCCCACTCCTGGCCCACCTCAGCCGAGCGAACGCGGGCCATGGCATCCTTCCTGCGCTACTACAACCGGCGTCGCCCACACAGCTCACTGGGAGACCGGCCGCCGATCAGCCGCGTTCACAACGTCCGTGGGTAGGACA
>DASSHR010000100.1:0-1202 GCA_035692745.1 Candidatus Limnocylindrales bacterium
GAAGAACGGCACGACCCCGCGCACGTCCGGCAGGATCACGATTCCCGCTCCCGTGGACTGCGCGGGCCGCGCGAGGAACGCGCGGAACGTGGCGCCGTCCTCGCTCTGGAGCTGCAGCGACTGGCTGTCGACGCTCGCGCCACTGATCGGCCTGATGGGCGGGTGGCTCTGGGGAGTGGTGCACATGCGCTGATGATGCACCGCGCCGCGCCGCGGTGGGTTTCATGCGCCACAGGGAAGATTCCATCCGCGAAGCGCGAGTTGCATGGCCTGCGTGACCCGAAACCGGGCCGATCCATGTTCCACAGGGATACGACACCGTCGACGACCGGCGTGGCGCCGGCATGGACGCGGGTTTACCCCCGGAATCTTCCCTGTGAGACTTGACCAGGGGCGCCGGTCGTTGGACTGTCGCGATCGGGCGGTATGATCCGCGGCCGATGTCAGGCCAGTCGGCGCACGTGCCCCACCTCGTCGTCCAGAAGTTCGGGGGATCGTCCGTCGGCGACGCCGCCCGCATCCGCCGGGTCGCGCAACGGATCGCCCGCGCGCGGAGCGAAGGCGCGGACCTCGTGGTCGTCGTATCCGCGATGGGCGACACCACCGACGAGCTGCTCGAGCTCGCCGCGGCGATCACGGACGACCCGAACCCGCGTGAGCTGGACATGCTGCTGGCGACGGGCGAGCACCAGTCGGCCACGCTCCTGTCGATGGCGCTCCACGCGCAGGGCGTGCCGGCGATCTCGCTGACCGGCGCGCAGGCGGGGATCACCACGGATGCCAGCCACGGGCGGGCGCGGATCGCGAACGTCGAGCCGAGACGGGTCCGAGCGGAGCTGGATCGCGGCAACGTCGTGATCGTCGCCGGATTCCAGGGCCAGCGCCTCGGCTCGGCGGACGACGGCGGACCCGGCGAGACGACGACCCTGGGGCGGGGCGGGTCGGATACGACCGCCGTCGCACTCGCGGCCGCGCTCAAGGCCGACCGCTGCCAGATCTTCACGGACGTCACCGGCATCTTCACCGCCGACCCGCGCCTGGTCGAGGACGCGCGCCAGCTCGCGGTGATCGGCTACGAGGAGATGCTCGAGCTCGCGCAACAGGGCGCCCAGGTGATGCAGGTTCGCGCGGTCGAGCTGGGCTGGATCAACGACGTCGAGATCGAGGTCCTGAGCTCGTTCGAGGATGCTCCGGGTACGCTG
>DASSHR010000101.1:0-10904 GCA_035692745.1 Candidatus Limnocylindrales bacterium
GCCGCCCCTCGATCTGGCTCGTTCGCCACGGCGAGACCGTGTGGGCGAAGCTCGGCCGGCACACCGGGCGCACGGACATTCCGCTGACCGAGCTCGGGCGCGAGCAGGCGAGCGCCGTTGCGCGGCGGCTCGCGGGCCACGCGTTCGCGAACGTGATCTCGAGCCCGTTATCGCGCGCCCTTGACACCGCCCGCCTCGCCGGCTTCGGCGATCGCGTCACCACGACGGACGACCTGCTCGAGTGGGACTACGGCCGCGACGAGGGCCTGACGACGCCGGAGATCCGGCGCGATCGGCCGGGCTGGACGGTGTGGCGCGACGGGCCCGCGGGTGGTGAAACCGTCGGCGAGGTCGGGGCACGGGTCGATCGGGTGATCGCGCGTGCGCGCGCGGGCGAGGGCGACACGCTGGCGTTCGCGCACGGCCACGTGCTGCGCATCCTCGCCGCTCGGTGGGTGGACCAGCCACCGTCCGAGGGCCGGCTCTTCGCCCTGTCGACCGCGACGGTGTCCGTGCTCGGCTGGGAGCGAGAGCAGCCGGTGTTCCAGCGCTGGAACGACGTCGCCGATTGAGCCCGACGAACGCTAGGGAACGACCGGCCCCGGGAAGTTGAGCGTGCCGGCCCCCAGGTCGCCCGCCAGCAGGCGCGCGACGCCGGACGTGGTGTCGTAGACCGTGACCGAGGCGCCCTGGTCGTTCAACGGCGCGCCGGAGGGACCGACGCCCGGCAGGCCGGCCGCGTAGAGGAGCGTGCCGTCCGCGTTCAATGCCATCGACATGAGGTCCGCGGAGGGCGCCCATCGGTCGATGACCCGGAGGGTCGCCGCGTCGACGACCAGGATGCCGTTCGAGCCGCCCGGCGCGTCGGCCCTCGAGCCCGGCGTGGTCGCCAGGAGGTACAGGCGTCCGCCGTCGGGCGAGACCAGGATCGCGCCGCGCAGGATCGACTTCGCGTCCATCGTCGGCGCGAGCCACCGCCCGACTGCCGTCATCGGGTCGTCGCCGGTCACGGCCGCAGCCGGCGCCGCGAGGTGCTCGTCCACGCGCTCGCCGCCCTCGAGGTCGATCCTGGTGAGCACCGATGAGCCCGGGTCCCAGGCGTAGAAGGTTCGGCCGTCCGGGCTGACCGCCGTCGTGTCCCCATCGACGAACCCGGTCCGCGACATCGATTCGCTGCCAAGGCTCGTCCCGTCGATTGCCACGCGACGGACCGTGAGGCTGCCGAGCTCGCTCATGCACGCCACCCACAGGCCGCCGCCGGGTCGCGGTCCCGCACGCAGGAAGGACGGGCCACAGCTGGCGGCGGCGCTGAACGGGGCGAGATCGGACAGGGCGCCATTCGTCAGGCTCGTCGTGTAGCCGTCATCGCCGATCCGCATGGGCGCCGTCTCGACGTTGGCGCTCCCCCACTCCGACCAGGAGCGCGCCAGGTAGATCGTGCCGTCGGCCGCCTGACCGAGGACCCTCGGTGCGTCCACGGTCCGGCGCGCGTCGCCATCGCCGGCGGTCATGTCCGGAAGTTGCGCCGCACCGACGACCGCCCCGCCATCGATGTCGACGACAAGCGAGCCGCTGTGCCAGACCCTGGCGTCGCGCGTGCTCCAGCCGACGAATGCGAAGCGATCGTCCGGGCTGAAGGCGACCGACGTCCAGACGTGGTCGGCACGTGTCGCGGGCAGCCTCGGGTCCGGTGCACCCACGAAGACCTCGACCGGGTTGTCGCGGATGGGCGTCGTCGTTCGCGTGAAGGTCTTCATGCGCACGTCGAACCTGGTCGGATAGCCGTCGACCGGCGCCGCCGTGGTGATGCAGATGCAGACGACGAGGCCGTCGCCGGTCACCGTCATCACGCTCGGCCATTGGCTCCGGGCAATGGATCCGCCGATCGTCCCCGCACCCAGGTCGACGAGGGCGATATCGCCGAGCTCGTTGGCCACGAGGACGTGCGACGGAAACGGCAGATCGCCGTGGAGGACGAGCTTGGGCAGCGGCGTGGGGTCGGCGCCGCTCTGGCCACCCGATTCGCCGGGGCTCGCTGCCGGCGTTCCTGCGGGCTGCAGCGGCCGCGTGATCACGACCGCGGCGAGCGCGCCGATCACGGTCAAGGCGACCGCGACGGTCGCCGCCCGGCCTGCCCGGCCCAGCCCGAGGCGCGCCGCGTCGAGCATCCTCGCCCGACGGCCACGGACCCGGTCACGCCAGGACGGGGCATCGAGCCGGACCGGCGGCATGTGCCAGCCGTCCGCGGCATCGCGAACCAGGAGCCCGATCGCGTCGTCATCGAGCGAAGCCGGACGCGTGGCCCGCGGGTTCCGCGTCACGGGTGCACCTCGGGCGGCTCCTGGACAGCCGTCGGATGCAGTCGCCGCCGTCGGTTGGTCGTTGCGGAGCCGGGAGCAAGGGCGGGGACCGGCGGCGCGGCGGCCTCGAGGCGCTCGCGGATCGCGGCATGGGCGCGGGACAGCGTCGAGCCGACGTTGCCGCTGCTCATGCCGAGCATCGCCGCGATCTCGGCGTACTCGTAGCCGTAGTAGTGCCGGAGCACGAGCGTGGCTCGGACGGCGGGCTTCAGGCCGTCGAGCGCCCGATCGACGAGCTCCCGCCGGGCGACGTCATCGCTGGCATCCGACTCGCTCGTGTCGAGCCTGGCGACGAGTGAGCGGCCCAGGTTCGGGATCGCCAGCCGACGCACGCGACGGCGGCGAAGCTGGTCCAGCGCAACGTGGACCACGATCCCGTGGAGCCAGCCCTGGATCGGGCGCTGCGTGTCGTACTGGTCCCAGCGCTCCCATGCCCGGGCGAACGTGTCGTGGGTCGCGTCGAGCGCCTCGTCGGGGTCGCGCAGGATCCCGAACGCGACGCGGTACACGTCGTTCGCGTGGTCGCGGTACGCCTTGTCGGCCGCCCGGTCGCGGCGCTCGCGCTCGGTCACGCTCCACCTACGCGCGCGAGCGGCGAATCCTTGCAGGGCCAGGCGTGGAAAACGGAGCCGATCCTCCCGCGCTCGATCCGACCTTCCCGGATCGTGCCGCGATTCTAGGTGCGGTTCGTCAGTTCGCGCGACCCGGCTTCGGGCCCGCCTTGCGCGCCTCCGTCACGCCACCGAGCGCCGTGCGCAGCGACTCGATCCACGTCGACTCGTTGTCCCCCACCAGGCGCACGCACCAGGCGAGCGCCTCGCTGCGGCTTCGGGCGACACCGGCATCGACGAGCGTGTCGAGGACGCCGCGCTCGCGCATCCGGAGCCGGGTCATCACGGGAACGGCCGCGGTCGTGAAGAGCTCCGTCTCGCCGCCGAGCGTGACGCCCCAGGACACGATGCGGCGGAACCGCCGCTGCGCATCCTCCGCGATGTGCATCCGGGCAGCGCGGGTGTCCTCGCGGAAGCCGTCGACACGCGATTCGTTCGCGGCCGCGGTCTCCTCGTCGGATGCGCCCTTGGCCGCCTTGACCTCGGCCAGCGTGCCGACGACGAGGATCTCCTCGCGGTCGACGGTGACGTCCACCGGTCCCGTGAACCAGTCATCCAGGATGCGGCCGGCAAACCAGCCGCGCAGCTCGTCCATCGTCGTGTCAGTCATCGTCGTTTCGCTCCATTGCTGTGATTACTGGATTACACATTAACACGCGGAGCGCGTGGTGCGGCCGGGCGTGCCGCCGGGCGTTCGTCTGCGAGCGACCGATCGATCCCCTATCGTCCCGCCATGCCCGAGGTGATCCGGACCATCCGGAAGGACGAGCTGCCGGCCTGGTTCGAGGCCTTCTCGACCGCGTTCTACATGTGGAACAACGACCCGGACGCGATGGCGGCATCTCGCGGGCCGTACGTGGACCTCGAGCGAGCCTTCGGCGCCTTCGACGGCGACGTGATGGTCGGGACGTACCGCTCGTTCGCGTCGAACCTGACCTTGCCCGGCCTTGCGCGGGTGCCCGTGGGCGCCGTTTCGGCCGTGAGCGTGCGACCGACCCATCGCCGGCGCGGCACGCTGACCCGGATGATCACGCGCGACCTGCGGGAATCGGCGGCGCGCGGGGAGGCCGCGAGCATCCTCATCGCCGCGGAGTGGCCAATCTACGGCCGGTACGGGTACGGACCGGCGACGTGGCACGCCAAATGGACGCTGCGGACACGCGCGGCCGGGTTCCGGCTGCAGCCGGTCGGCAGCATCGAGATCCTCAACGCGAAACAGGCGCGGCCGGTGCTACCCGCGCTGTACGAGCGCATCGCGGCCGCACAGCCGGGCGAGATCGACCGGAACGCCCGCCGCTGGGACTTCGATCTCGGGCTCACCGACGCCCCGGGCCGGCCGCCGTGGCGCGGCTTCGTTGCCCTCCATCGGGACGCCGCCGGGACGCCCGACGGGTTCGCTCGCTACCACGGCGAGGAGCACTGGGAGGACGGCATCCCCGACAACATCCTCGTCGCCGACGACGTCCGGGGCGTGACCCTCGACGCCGAGCTGGACCTGTGGCGCCACCTCGCCCAGATGGACCTGACGGCGACGATCAAGGCCGAGACCCGCCGTGAGCGCGAGCCGCTCCAGTGGTTCCTCGCTGACGGCCGCGCCGCGCGTGTCACGGGCCTGTCCGAGATGCTGTGGCTCCGGATCCTGGACGTCCCGCGGATGCTCGGTGACCGGACGTACGAGCGCGACGGCGACCTCGTCATCGAGGTCGAGGACGCCCTGTCGGACGGCCCCGGCCCGGCGGCGGGCCGCTACCGGCTGACGGCGACGGGCGGCATCGCGACGGGCGGCAGCGCAACGTGCGAGCGCACGGACGAGAAGCCCGACCTCACGGTGGGCGTCACGCCGCTGAGCGCCGCGGTGCTCGGGGGCACGCGGCTGGTCGATGCGACGCGCGCCGGTGGTGCAACCGAGCATCGCGAGGGGGCGCTTCGCGAGCTCGACGCCCTGCTCACCACGGCAGATCCGCCGTGGTGCACGACCTGGTTCTAGGTCAGGCTTCCGAACCGCTCGCCGCGCCCTCGGGCTCGAAGTCGAGCGAGGCGGAGTTCATGCAGTAGCGCATGCCGGTCGGGCGCGGGCCGTCCGGGAACAGGTGGCCGAGGTGCGCGCCGCACGTGGCGCAGGTGGCCTCGACGCGGCGCATCCCGAGCGATCGATCCTCGTGGAGCGCGACGCGGCCCGGCTCGATCTCGGCGAAGAAGCTCGGCCAGCCCGAGCCGGACTCGAACTTGGTCGTGGAATCGAACAATGGCGTCGAGCACACGACGCAGCGGTACGTGCCCGCGTCGTGGTTGTCCCAGTAGATGCCGGTGAACGCCCGCTCGGTCTGGCCCTCCTGGGTGACGGCGTACTGGAGTGGGCTGAGCTTCGCGAGCCGAGGCTCGAGGTCGGTGTTCGTCATGCGCAGATCATGCACGCCCGCCGTGTCGGGACCGTGACTCGGCCGGCCATGTCGCTCAGCGTCGGATCATCCGCGCGAGCCATGCGCTGGGGGCCGCGCCCGACCAGGCGCTCGACACGGAGAACGATTCGGCGGTCACGCTCGTGACCCGCCACTCCCGGGAGAACGTCGAGCGCAGCTCGCCTTCCGTCACGCGCCGCGGCCCGTCGGTCCCCGGCGTGAGCTCGGAGAAGCACAGGAGATGGAGCACGCCGCCGGGCTCCAGGACCGAGGCGACGCTCGAGGCGTAGATCGGCCGATCGGCATTCGCGAAGCTGTGGAAGCAGCCGACATCGATCGCGGTGTCGTATGGCGGATCGAGGCGGTCGACCGACGGCAGGTCGAGGACGTCGCCGACGAGGAACTCGGCGATGAGACCGCGCTGACGGGCCTTCGCGCGTGCCCGCTCGATCGCGACATGCGACACGTCGACGCCGGTCACCTCCAGCCCGATCGTGGACGCGAGCAGCGCGTGCTCGCCGGATCCGCACCCGAGGTCGAGGACCCGGCCCCGCAGCTCGCCCTCGCCGGCGAGGCGGACGACCGCGGGCTGCGGGCGGCCGATGTCCCACGGAGCGCGCCCGTCACGATATGCGGCGTCCCACGACCCCCCGGCCATGCGCCACAGCATACGAGCGCTGGGAAGTTCCGGGAGGAATGGCTCCGGCGGTAGGACTCGAACCTACGACCAAGTGATTAACAGTCACCCGCTCTACCAACTGAGCTACGCCGGAACGCGCGGCGCCGACCGCGCCGGACGCGGAGGATACCAGAGGCTCGTCGGCTCCCCGGTGCGTACGGCTCCCCGGTGCGTGCAGCCCCCGGGCCGGCAGGGTAGCCTCCGCCCCGATGACTGCCGAACCCTCGCCCCTCGTTTCGGTCGACCAGCTCGCCGCGTGGCTCGACGAGCCGGCGCCGCCGATCATCGTCGACCTGCGCTGGTACCTCGGGCGCCCGGGCGACGGCCGCCGCGCCTACGTCGAGGGCCACCTGCCGGGCGCGATCTTCCTGGACCTCGACGACGACCTCGCCGACCTGGACGGCTACGGCGCTCCGGGCCGGCATCCCCTGCCGACGCCGGCCGCGTTCGAGGCGCGCATGGCCGCGGCGGGCATCGAGGACGGTCGGCGAGTCGTGGGCTACGACGACGTCGGCGGCTGGGTGGCCGCTCGGTTGTGGTGGATGCTCGACAACCTCGGCTACGGCCGCCGCGGGATTCCCGGTGAGTGGGCGGGGGTGCTCAACGGCGGCATCGCCGCCTGGACCGCCTCGGGGCGGGGGCTCGAGGCGGGCGAGCAGGCGCTGCCGTCGGCGGCGGGCCGGCTGCACCTCGCGCAGGCGTGGCATGGCGTGATCGATCGCGAGACGCTCAAGTCCCGGCTCGGCTCCCTGACCCTGCTCGATGCGCGCGGCGCCCCGCGCTACCGCGGCGAGCTGGAGCCGGTCGATCCGGTCGCCGGGCACATTCCCACGGCGCTCTCCGCGCCCTTCGACGGCAACCTGGATGCGTCGGGCGCGCTGAAGTCCGTCGATGCGCTGCGGGCGCGATACGGCGAGCTCGGGATCGTGCAGGGCGCGCCCGGCGAGGTCGTCGTGTCGTGCGGCTCGGGAACGTCCGCGGCCCACCATTCGCTCGCGATGCGTGCCGCGGGCCTGCCCGACCCCACCCTGTACGTCGGCTCGTACTCCGACTGGAGCCGGTCCGGCGAGCCCATCGCCACGGGCCCGGAGCCCGGAGATCCACCGCGCTGATCGGAGGCAACCCATGACCGTCACCGGTGCCATGTCGCCCTCGAGCGAGATTCGCGACACGGTCCTCGAGCTGTATCGGCGGATGCTCGCGGGCGAGGCGGAGGCGGCGAACGACCTGATCTCGCGCGATCCGGCGCTGATCTTCATCGGCTCGGCGGGCGAGTGGATCGACGACCAGGACGCGCTGCGCAGCGGCACCCAGGAGCCGGGCGAGGGGCTCGAAGCGGGCCCGAACCCGCTCGGCTTCGCCAACGGCGACGTCGGCTGGTTCGCCGACCAGCCCAGCTGGCTGTTCGCCGATGGGACCCGCGCCGAGATGCGGCTCACGGCCGTGCTCCAGCGCGAGGCGGTCGGCTGGCGGATCGTGAACATGCACATGTCCGTGGCCGTGCCGGACGACCAGTGCGTGATGCTCCAGCGCCGCTGGAAGCACGGAATCCCGAGCTCGGCGCCGGGTCAGGCATGAGCTGGACGCTCGAGGTGTCGATTCGGGCGTGAGCCGTTCGTCGATGTCATCGAAGCGGCCGGACGGTCGCGCGATGGAGGTTCGACCGATGGGCAACCCGATCATCCACGTGGAGGTCGTCGGCAAGGACGGCAAGGCGCTCCAGCAGTTCTTCGGCACGCTGTTCGACTGGGACATCGACACCAACCTGCCGGGCGGCTACGGCATTGCCGAGAAGGCGGGCGGCGGCGGGGCGGACTTCGGCGCCGGCCCGAGCCCGGACGGTGGCAGTGGCCAGGTCACGTTCTACGTCCGCGTCCCGAGCATCGACGACACGCTGGCCAGGGTCACGAGCCTTGGTGGCGCCGTGGTGATGCCGAAATTCTCGGCCGGCTCGGCGACGCTGGCGCTGTTCGCCGATCCCGAGGGGCACGTGATCGGCCTCACCGAAGGCGCGATGTAGCGCCGAGCACCATCCGAGCCAGGCGACCCCGTCAGTCGGCGGGGTCGTCTCGATTCTCGGCATCGGCGAGCCGGACCGCCACGCCGTAGACCTCGCCGTCCTCCGGATCGCGGCGCGGCGCCACGGTCAGCCGGCGGCGCCGACCGCCGATCTCGACCCACGCCGCGAGCGGCTTGCCGCCTTCGAGCACGCGGCCGACCACCGCGAAGACGCGATGCGGCCACTCGGTGAGCGCTTCGGACGCGGGCAGCCCGACGCAGCCTTCCCCGAACTCAGCCACGAAGGCCGGGTTGGCATGGACGATCCGGTTGCCGCGCCCGTACAGGAGCGCGACCGGCTGCTGCGGGTCCCGAGCCTCGGGCGGGCCGGCCGGCGAGGCAGCGTCGCGGGTGGGCCGCTCCCCTGCCGCGCCGGACCCGCGTCCGGGACTACTCGAGGTAGTCCTTCAGCTTCCGGCTGCGCGATGGGTGACGGAGCTTGCGGAGCGCCTTCGCCTCGATCTGGCGGATGCGCTCGCGGGTCACGTTGAACTCCTTGCCCACCTCCTCGAGGGTCCGAGCACGCCCGTCCTCGAGGCCGAAGCGGAGCTGGAGCACGCGTCGCTCCCGGCCGGTGAGCGAGTCGAGCACGCTCTCCACCTGCTCCTTGAGCAGCTGGTGCGACGCCGCCTCGGCGGGCGCGAGGGCGCCGCGGTCCTCGATGAAGTCGCCGAGGTGGGAGTCCTCCTCCTCGCCGATCGGGGTCTCGAGGGAGACGGGCTCCTGCGAGACCTTGATGATCTCGCGGACCTTCTCCGGCGTGACCTGGACCTCCTGGCCCTTCGACATCGCCTCCGCGATCTCCTCGACCGTCGGCTCGCGACCGAGCTCCTGGAGGAGCTGGCGCGAGACGCGGATCAGCCGGTTGATCGTCTCGACCATGTGGACCGGGATGCGGATCGTCCGCGCCTGGTCCGCGATGGCGCGGGTGATCGCCTGCCGGATCCACCACGTGGCGTACGTGGAGAACTTGAAGCCCTTCTCGAAGTCGAACTTCTCGACCGCGCGGATCAGGCCGATGTTGCCCTCCTGGATGAGGTCCAGGAACGACATCCCGCGCCCGATGTACTTCTTCGCGATCGACACGACGAGCCGGAGGTTCGCCGACGTCAGCTGCTCGCGGGCGTCGCGCCCGATGCGCACGAGCTCGCCCTTGCGGTGCGCGAGCTTCGTGTTCTTCGGCACCTCCGGGTCGTGGCCCATCAGCTTGAGCAGGTCCGCCTCGCGGCCGGCCATGACGAACCGCTCGAGCGCCGGGAAGGCAACGCCGTCGCGCGTCCAGTCGTAGATCGCCCGGAGCCCGACGTTGTCGCGCGAGTCCAGGTCGCCGTTGTGGACGGCGAGGTACGCCCAGTCGAGCAGGGTGATGAACGCCGCGGGGGCGGCGTGCTCCGGGGCCTTGCCGTTGGCCGCGTCCGCCTCGACGGCCGCGATGTAGTCGTGGAGGAGGCGCTTCGCCTCCTTGAGCAGCTCCTTCGTGCCCTCCGACTGCGCGTCCTTGGCGGCCCGCGTCAGGTGGAAGTCCGGCGGCATGACGAGCAGGTCGGCGGCGTCCGGGGCGGACATCGCGTCGCGCACCAGCCGATGCGCCTCGTCGCCGAGCGGCAGGCGGTGCTGCGGCTTGGCCGTTCGGGTCTTCTTCTCGGTGTCGTGGAGGGTCCACTCATGGAGCGAGACGATGCCCTTCCACGGCTCGTCGACGAGCTGCTCACCGAGCTCGATCGCCTTCGCGAGGACGACCTCTTCCTCGGCGGTCAGTAGGGCGACCTTGCCGATCTCCTTCAGGTACATCCGGACCGGGTCGTCGATCCCGATCATGTCCGCGGAGAGCGCCTCGAGCTCCGCCGGGGTGGGCTCCTCGAGCTCCTCCGGATCGAGCTTCGTCGGGCCGTCCGCGGGCAGCTGCGACTTCCGCGCTTCCGCGTCCTCGCCGACGACCTCGACGGTCACGTCGTCATCGCCGTCGTCGTCGGCGGCGGCGAACTCCGGCTCCTCGTCTTCATCGCCCTCGTCCTCGTCCTCGTCGAGCGCGGCGCGCGACGGGCGAAGACCGGCGAGCTTGGCCTCCTCGAGGTCGGCCTTCGCGCGCCGGGGGCGGCTCAGGACGGCTTCGACGAGCTGCTGGTCAAGGGGATCGATCGGCATGGCGGGCCTACCTCCGTACGGTGGTGAGCAGGTGGGTCTGGTCCCGCCTGCGATGCAGTGACTTGCGTTGCTCGTTCATGGCCTGGCTTTCGCGCAGGTACTGGTCGATGGCGGCGCGGTCGGCGGCCTGCTCGGCCTCCGCGAGCGCCGACGCGATGTAATCGGCGCGCTCGTCGAGCGAGCGCTCCTCGAGGTCGATCGTCAGCCGTTCGATCTCGTAGGCGAGGTCCGCGGCGGAGAGCGCGCGGGGGTTGGGGTCCCGCCGGGCGACCACCGCCTGGGCGAGCGAGGCGGTCTCGGGATCGAGGCCGCCGATGAGCGCGGTAAGGCTGAACGGCGGATGCACGCCCGCGTCGTCCGGCTCGCGAGCCATGACGACCGCCCGGAAGAGCTCGCGCGCCACCGTCGACGGCAGCTGGTCCGGGCCGACCGAATCGACGACCTTGAGCTGCATCTCGGGCACGAGCAGGAGGATCCGCAGGAACTCCGCCTCCTGCGGCAGCACGCCGCGCAGGATCTCGCCGACGGGCAGCGAGTCCTGGGCAGAGACGATGGAATCGGCGTTGATGCGACCGGTGTCGGCGCCGTTCGCGCGGCCCGCCGGACGGACCGACCCCATCGGCGCCAGGCCCGCGTTGGCAAGGCCGGATGC
>DASSHR010000102.1:0-4346 GCA_035692745.1 Candidatus Limnocylindrales bacterium
GTTCGAGTTGACGAGGATCGTGCGCACGCCCTCGTCGCGCAGCGCCCGGCAGGCCTGCGTGCCCGCGTAATCGAACTCGGCCGCCTGGCCGATGACGACAGGCCCGCTGCCGATGATCAGCACCGACGCGGGCTTGGTCGCTGTCACCCTGCCGCCTCGATGAAGTCGCGCATCTCGCGGCGGCTCCGCAGCCGGTGGACGGCAGTCGTCGGGGGCAGCGCCGCGAGCTCGCGCAGAATCTCCGGGCGCCGCGTCCTCGGGAAGTTCCAGATCCAGGAGAGGAAGCTCAGCTCGAGCTTGTCCTGGAGCCCATCGGCCATGTCGGGCCGGCCCCGTCGTCGCGACGAGAAGCGCCTCGAGACGACGCTCCACAGGCACACCAGGCGCGGCAGGTCGAGGTACACGACCGTGTCCGCCGCGGCGAGGCGGAGCGCGCGCGTCCCGCCGTAGTTGCCGTCGATGATCCAGCGCTCGCCCGCGACGAGCTCCTCGTTGAGCGTCTGCCACTCCGCCTCGGGCGTCTCCTGCCAGCCCGGCTTCCAGAACAGCCGATCGAGGTGGATCACGGGCAGTCCCGTGCGCGCGCCGAGCGCCCGCGAGAACACGGACTTCCCCGCCCCGCCGCTGCCGATCACGGCCACCCGCTTCACGCGCGCTGCGCGGACGAGGCGCAGGCGGCCACGAAGCGGTCGAACACGGCGAGGGCGTCCAGCGGACCGGGCGCTCCCTCCGGGTGGTACTGGACCGTCTCGATCGGCAGCTCGCGGTGCCGCAGACCCTCGACGGAGCCGTCGTTGAGGTTGACCTGGCTCACGTGGAAGCCGCTCGACCCGGGCAGCGAGTCGCCCACGACCTGGACCTCGTGGTTCTGCGCGGTGACCTGGACGGAGCCCGTGTCGACGTCGCGAACCGGATGGTTGGCGCCGTGGTGCCCGAACCGGAGCCGGCGCGTCTCGGCGCCCGCAGCGCGGCCGACGATCTGGTGCCCGAGGCAGATCCCGAGGAGCGGCCGCCCGTCGTCGATGATGGCGCGCGCGAGCTCCACCGGCCCGGTCAGGCGCGCCGGGTCGCCGGGTCCGGGCGACAGGACGATGCCCGCAACGTCGGTCGCGAGCACGTCGGCGGCGGTCGCGGTGTGCGGCAGGACGCGGACGCGCATGCCCCGCCGCCGGAGGCTGCGCACGATGTTCGCCTTGAGCCCGAAATCGACGATCGCGACGCGTGGACCGTCGTCCGGCAGTCCGTCCTCGGCGGCACCGATGTCGGCCACGGCCGCCGGGGAGACCTCGGCGACGAAGTCCTGGTCCTCCCAGCGCGGCACCGCAGCGGCGCGCGCAGTCGCGCCGGGCCCATCGAGCGAGCCGGGCTCCAGGATCAGCCCGCGCATGCTGCCGTTCGCGCGGAGGTGGCGCGCCAGCGCGCGCGTATCGACGCCCGCGATCGCGGGGATGCCGCTGTCGCGCAGAAGCCGCGCCAGCTGCCGCGCATCCTCGAGCACCGCCGCGGTGGCGTTGGCGACGATCAGCCCGCGCAGCCACGGCCTCCGCGACTGGTCGTCGGCGAACACGCGCCCGTAGTTGCCGATCAGCGGATACGTCATGACGACGACCTGACCGGCGTACGAGGGGTCCGTGCAGACCTCCTGGTAGCCGGTCTGGCTCGTGTTGACGACGAGGTCCCCACCGCCCGCCACCGGGGCGCCGAACGCAACACCCGGGAAGGTCGTTCCGTCCTCCAGCGCGAGCAGCGCCGGGCCGAGGTCACCGATCCGTGGATCGACGATCGCGGACGGCCGGGGGCTCGGGGTCTGGATCGGGGAATGGATCGATGGCGGCGTGTCGCGGGCGAGCGCGGGCAGGGCCATCGAGCCTCCTTTCCGGCCTCACGGGACCGGTTCGCCGGCCTCACGGGACCGGCTTTCAAGGGTGATCCGGAGGGTAGCAGGGCGTACGATGCGCCGGGGCAGCAGGGAGGGATCGACGGTGGGCAGAGGCTTCACGCGGGTCGTCGCGGCACTGGGGATCGCGGCGCTCGCGCTCGCGGCGAGTGGGTGCGGCAACGCGCAGCCCGCCGACCCGTACGTCACGCTCGATCGTGCGATCTCCGTTGGCTGGCAGCAGGTCACCGCCAACCTTGGCGTCGCGATCGACGTTCCGGCCCAGAACGTCGACGGGTTCACGTCCCCCGCAACCGCCATCCACATCGACCCCGCCATGGTGCAGGCGACGATCGATACCCAGACCGGCCGCTGGCACATCACGACCTCGATCCCGCTGGCCGCGCTTGGCATGGACCAGCAGCTCGGGCCGTTCGGCTTCAACTTCGGCTCGATCGACGTCGAGGCCCTCTTCGATGGGACCGCGTACTACGCGAAGAGCCCGTTGCTGCCGTTGTACCTTCAGGGCGCGCTCGCCAATGTCGGCTCGCCCATCGATGGCGACCTCACCGGCTGGGTGAAGCTCGGGACCGCCGAGGACCTCCAGCAGCTCGGCAGCGGCGGCATGTTCCCGCTGGGCTTCGGGAACCCGGGCGAGAACATCGCATTGCCGCTTCCCAGTCCCGGGGCGCCGGCGGCGCTCCAGGCGTTCGTCGAGGACTTCGGGATCGCGCTCGTCGCGGCTGGCCGTGAAACCAGCGACGGCCTCGAGATGGAGCACCTGTCCGCATCCCTGAACCTCGCGAAGCTCGCGGAAAGCCGGACGCTCGCCTCGATCACGGGATTCGGGAAGGACCAGCTCCAGGGCGTGTTCGATTCCGCGAAGCAGGTGTCGATCAGCGCGGAGCTGTGGGCCGACACCGGCGCCGGCCGGCTGCGCACCCTGCGGATCGATGCGAGGACGCTGTCCGCGCCGCTCGCGACCGTGGCGATCGTGCTCCAGCTCACGGAGCCCGCCGCGGGCACCACCTTCGACGCGCCGGCAACGTTCACCGACGTGCCGCTCGTCCAGCTGATGAACACGCAGGTCAACGGGATCGTCGAGGAAGTCGGGAACGAGCTTCCGCCGCCGGACCTGGAGACCTTCGAGACCCTCGGTCCGTGACCTTCCGCCCGTGATCATCAGCCGCGAGCGCGCCCGCCAGATCGCCATCCTGGCGCAGCAGCTCTCGGCCGATCGACCGACGGACCTGCTGGAGGTCATCCGGCACCTCGGCTTCCTCCAGATCGACCCGACGGCGGTCGTCGCGCGAACGGAGCACCTCGTGGCGTGGGCGCGGCTCGGGCAGGCGTTCGATCCTGCCGACCTCACCCGGCTCCAGGTCGAGCGGCGGATCTGGGAGCACCGCGCCTTCATCCGTCCGATCGAGGACGCCGGGCTGTTGCGGCCGTTCATGGCCACCTGGCCGGACCGGTCGTGGGGCTTCCTCAAGCGCGCCAAGGCGTGGATGGCGGGCAACCAGCCATTCATCGACTACCTGCTCGGCGAGCTGCGGAGCCGCGGACCGCTGCGCTCCCGGGAACTCGAGGACCGTTCGACCACGGACTGGCAGTCGCGTGGCTGGACGCACCAGCGCAACGTCACCCAGATGCTCGAATACCTCTCGGAGCAGGGTCGCGTGGCGGTGTCCGGGCGCGACGGCGCCGATCGCGTGTGGGACCTCGCGGAGCGGGTGCTGCCGCCCGATGCGGCGCCGCTGACGAAGGAGGAATCGCTCGCGATCCAGGTGCAGCAGCGGCTTCGCTCGCTCGGGATCGTCCGCGCGGGATCGTCGGACGATGTGGGCGAGCTCGGCGTCGAGGTCAAGGTCGAGGGTGTGCGCGGCCGATGGCGGGTGCAGCCGGACCTGCTCGAGCGGCCGTTCACGGGCCGGGCGGCCCTCCTCTCGCCCTTCGACCGGCTGACCTACGACCGCAAGCGCAGCGAGCTGCTGTTCGACTTCGAATACCACCTCGAGATCTACGTGCCGGTCGCCAAGCGCCGCTGGGGCTACTACGTGCTGCCGGCGCTCGTGGGCGATCGGATCGCGGGCCGCGTCGACGCGAAGACCGACCGCGCCGCCGGCGTGCTGCGGGTGCCGGCGCTGCACCTCGAGGCCGGCTCGGGTCCGGACGACGAAGCCGCGATCCGCGCGGAGCTTGGCGCCCTGGCCACGTGGCTGGGGCTCGGGAGCGTGGCCGTCGAGCGGGTGGTGCGCGCCGCCTGATCCGTTCCGGGCGCGCCCGATCGGTTGCAAGCCGCCTGCACGGTCGCCGAGCGGCCCGGTGGCGACCGCGCGGCACGCCGCATCGGGTATGCAATCGGCATGACCAGCGCCAAGACGCCCTGGCGCGCCCGGCGGGCTGCTCCGCCCGAGCCAGCGCCCGATCCCGCGGTCGAGCCGGATGGCACCGTGACCGGGGTCGCGCG
>DASSHR010000103.1:0-7252 GCA_035692745.1 Candidatus Limnocylindrales bacterium
CGGCGAGCGACGATCGTCTCGACCGCCCACAGGAGCGTGGCGGCGGCGATGAGCGTTTCGCCGGTGCCCCACGTGACGCCGGCCGGGGTGAGGATGAGCGCCTGGCCGACCAGCAGGACTGCCAACGCGCCGATCTGGGCGAAGCCCAGCCGCTCGCCGAGGAGGGGCACGGCAAGGAGCGCCACCCAGATGAAGAGGGTCTTGTGGATGAACGCGGCAGACGGCGCGCTCGCCTCGGCAAGGCCGGTGAAGAACAGCACGAACGGGATGCTGCCGCCGATGCCGCCGATCAGGATGAGCCAACCCCACGAGGCGCGCGGCAGGGCGCGGATCGTGGCCGGCCGGACGGTGGCAGCCGCGAGGGCGATCAGGACGATGGCGGCCACGCCGTTCTTGAGCGTCGTGTACAGCGCCGGATCCGGCACCTGCTTTACGGCGAGGCCGTTGACGTAGATCGAGATGCCGCTGATCAGGGCGGTCAGGAGCGCGAGGAGCACGCCCCAGCGAAGCGTGTCGGGAATCCGGCGGACTCCGGGGAAGGACGTCATGGTCGGCCTCCTTGGGCGTTCGAGGTTGGTTCGGCGTGTCGCGCGGCGTCGAGGATGCTGGTGATGGACGCAGCCTCGGTGGCGTCGAGCCGCCGCAGGATGGAGCCGGCGCCGACGATCACCCAGTCCCCGATCGCCACGCCGGGCACGAGCAGCGTGGATGCCCGTCGCTGCCGGCCGGTCGTCTCGACCACCGCGCCCCGGTCATCCAGGGCGACGACACGACCCGGGTACGAGATGCACATCACGCGTCGCCGGGGTGGGTTGCCCGATTGGTCCATCGCCGCATGGCTCCATCCTCGCGATCGTGTCCCGGGGCCGGCAGGGCCGAGGGTCATCCGGGTCCCTCTGAACGGCCCATCGAAGGCGGCCATTCGGCCCTCGGCCGCTAGGCGACCCAGATCGCGCCGCGAGCGGTCCGGATGAGCTGGGCGAGGACCGCCGGAGCGAGCGCGACAACCGCGACGAGGGCCCACCCGACCGCGTCGAGGGGCTGGGCCCGGAAGGCATCGGCCAGCGCCGGCACGACGGGCATCGCCGCCTGGACGACGATGACGGCCAGGGCAGCGGCGAGCAGGAACCGATTCGAGCCCAGGCGCTGCAGCGGCGCCGTCAGGCTCCGGTTCGCGTAGGCACGCACGGCCTGCGCGCACACGAGCGCGGTGTACGCGAGCCACTGGCCGTGCGCGGGGCCCTTCGGATCGGCCACGAGGAGCGCGAGGGCCGCGACCGCGCTGAAGGCGCCGGCGGCGCTGATCCGGCCGAGCAGCCCGCGGGTGAGCAGGGGCTCGGCAACGTGTCGCGGCGGCCGGCGCATGAGGTCCGGCTCGGGCGCCTCCCGCTCGAACGCGACGGACGTGGAGGTATCGATGAACAGCTCCAGCCACAGGATCTGGATCGGCAGCAGCGGCTGGCTGAAGCCGGCCAGCGTCGCAATAAGCAGGAAGCCGAGCAGGGCGACGTGGGTGGAGACGAGGAAGACGAGGCCTTTCTGGACGTTGTCGACGAGCCGCCGGCCTTCGCGGATCCCGTAGACCAGGGTCGCGAACGAGTCGTCGCCGAGGACGAGGTCCGACGCCTCGCGGGCAACCGCGGTCCCGCTGCCCATCGCGACCGCGACGTCGGCGGCGTGGAGCGCCGGCGCATCGTTGACGCCGTCGCCGGTCACCGCAACGAGCCGGCCCGCCTGTCGCGCCACCTCCACGATGCGGCGTTTCTGGTCGGGCGTGGAGCGCGCGATCACGTTGATCTCGGGGAGCCGGCTCGCGAGCTCCGCGTCGGGCATCGCCGCGAGCTCGGAACCAAGCACGACATGCTGATCCGCAACGCCCGCCTGGCGCGCGATCGATCGGGCGGTCGCCGGGTGATCGCCGGTCACCATGACCACCTGGATCCCGGCTCCTTGCGCCGCGCGCGTCGCATCGGCGATTCCCGGTCGCAGCGGATCCGCAAATCCCACCAGCCCGCGCAGGGTCCAGGGCGCATCGCCACCGCGCCGCGCCACGCCCACCACCCGCTCGCCCCGTTCGGCGGCCGCCGCGATCTCGTCATGCCAGGCCTGGATGTCCTCCCCGGCGTCGCCGACGAGCGCGGCGATCACCTCGGGCGCCCCGATCGCGAGCGTCTCGAGCATCCCGTCGCGGTGCGCGACGGTCGAGGTGTACGGCCGGCTCGCGGTGAACGGCTCGGTCGACACGAGCTCCGGGTGCGGCAGGCTCGACTGGGCGCCGGCGACCGCGACCGCGTCGGCAAGGGCCTGCGTGAACGAGCTGCGGCCCATGCCGTCCTCGTGGCCCCAGGCATCGTCCTCGGCCCGCAGCGCGTCGATCAGGAGCGACCGCCGGGCGGCCTCCGGCACCGTGCCCGGGACCCCGAACGGCGTCACCGACGCGATGGCCAGGCGGTTCTCGGTCAGCGTGCCGGTCTTGTCGGTGACCACGAGGTCGACCGCGCCGAGGATCTCCTCCGCGTTCAACCGGCGCACGAGCACGCCGCGCCGCAGCAGCCGGTACGCCCCGAGCCCGAGGATCACCGCGAGCAGGATCGGTGGCTCCTCCGGGATGGCCGCGATGGCAGCGGAGATCCCCGCGAGGAGGTTCTCGCCGAGCGGGTTGCCGCGCAGGAAGCCCATCCCGCTGGTGATCGTGATGAGGCCGATGGCGACGACGAGCAGGATGCGGACCAGCCGATCGAGCTCCCGCTGGAGGGGCGACCGGCGTCGGCCGCGCGTGGCCAGGCCGCCCGCGATGCGTCCGACCTCGGTGGCGCCGCCGATCGCGACAACGATGCCCTCGCCGCGACCGGCGACGACGCTCGTGCCCGCGTACAGCATCGCGTGCCGGCTCGCGAGCTCGGCCGCCGGATCGTCGGGCGCGGCGGTCGCGGGCTCCGGCAGCGACTCCCCGGTCAGGACGCTGCGGTCGACGAGCAGTCGATCGGCGGTGCGCACGCGCAGGTCGGCCGGCACGATGTCGCCGACACGGACGAGCACGACATCGCCGGGCACGAGGGCCCCGGCCGAAAGCTCGGCGATCGCACCGTTGCGCCGGACACGCGCCACGGGCGCGGACGCCGCCCGCAGCGCCTCCAGCGCCCGCTCGCCGCGGTATTCCGTGACGACGTCGGCGCCGACGATCGGAATGAGGCCGAGGAGGACGAGCAGGCCGTCGCGGACCTCGTTGAGCAGGACGGCGCCGATCCCCGCAGCCGCGAGGAGCACCACGAACGGTTCCGTGGCGGCTTCGAGCACCATCCGCCACACCTGCGGCGGCTTGGCGTGCTCGAGCTCGTTGGGCCCCAGGTCCGCGGCACGCCGTGCGGCTTCGCCGCCGTCCAGGCCGGCCGTGGGATCGACGCGGAGGCGCGCCGCGACGTCGGCGATCGCGATCGCGTGCGCGTCCGGCAGGGCCTCGAGGGGTGACTGGTCGGGGCGCATGCGTTCAGTGTGCGACGCCGGAACGGCAGGCGGCCCGCTCGCAGATGCGAGCGGGCCGCCGGTCATGACGTTCAGTCTGGCGTCAGACGGCCATCGGCCGGGTCGTGTAGTGACCGCCCGACAGGTACCGAGTCCCGACCTCGATCACGAGGCCGAGGACGATGCCGCCGATCAGGGCGGGTACGATCGCGAGGCCGTCCCACACCGGCTCGAACGTCCGGAGCGAGATGATGAACTCGCTCGCGATGACGGCACCGATCGCGGCTCCGGCAAAGTCGGCAAGCCACTCGTAGCCGGTTCGGACGTCCCCAATGAACTGGGCGATGACACCGAACAGCAGTGCACCGGCCAGCAGCACCAGCCAGCCGCCGATTCCGAGGGTGATGGCAAGCTCCATGCTTGTTCCTCCTTTCCGACCCCATGCTCGGCGGCGGGCTGCCCCGGCGGTAGGGCCGTGCGACATGAACACGGGGTCGAGAACGCCTGACCTGCGTCTTTCGTGCCCTGGCCTAGCGGGCGATCACCACGGTCGCGTGGGTATGCGTCGCGACATGCCCGGAGACGCTGCCCTGCAGGAAGCGGGAGACCGCGCCGAGGCCACGCGAGCCGACGACCACGGTGTCGTAGCCACCGTCATCGGCGATGCGCTCGATGGTCGCGGCAGGATCGCCGATCGGCTCCAGCAGCTCGGCCTCCATGCCGTGCTCCGTGAGGATCCGCCGGGCCTCGTCGAGGGCCTCCGCGTGCACGGTGGCGTCATCCCATGGATCCATCGGCGCGCGGCCGGGATGGAACGGCACGACACTCACGACGCTGATGCTGGCCTCATGGCTGCCGGCGAGGTCGATGGCGGTCTCGAGCGCCTTGTGGGCCGGCTCGCCGCCGTCATAGGCGACCAGGATTCGCTTCATCGGAAGCTCCTTTCGTGGTCGATGGTCCGCCGCTCCGGACCGGGCGGCTAGGGCCAACTGACCCGAACATGCACAGGGTTCTGCCATTCGGCGCGGGACTTCGGTCGGCATGGCCGTGGCGGCCGGCGCGGGCGCGGTCAGGCTTGCAGCGAGCGGTCAGCCATGTCGAACCTGTTCACGTCACCCGCACGGTCGCCCCTGCGACTGCGCGCCCTCCTCGGTGTCCTCGTCCTGCTCGCCGGGGCCTGCGACATCTCGGGCACGACATCGCCCAGCCCGCCGACCGGCAGCCCCAGCCCGAGCGCGGCGAGCAGCTCGATCAACCCCGGCACCGCCCAGCCGAGCTCCCCTGCGCTGCCGAGCCCCTCGCCGGCGCCGACCGCCGGCAGCCCGGTTCCGGCCACCGCGGCGGCCAGCCCGCCTCCGACCTCATCCGCCCGCCCGACCGCGACCCCCCGTCCGACGAGCACGCCTCGCCCGACCGCGACCCCCCGTCCGACCGGAACGCCCCGCCCCTCGCCATCGGCGAGCCCGCGCCCAACCCCTGCCCCGACGACCGCGCCGAGCGTGCTGGTCCGCCACGGTTCGCGGACGAGCGGCATGGTCGCGCTCACGTTCGACATGGGCGGTCGGGTCGGCGACGCGCTGTCGATCATGCAATGGCTCGTGGACCATCACGTGCACGCCTCGATCTTCATGACCGGCGCGATGGCCGACAACCGGAACACGGATGCGGGCCGGAAGGTGCTCGGGATCATCGACGCCCACCCCGAGCTGTTCACGCTCGGCAACCACTCGTATACGCACACCGATTTTCGCGACCTGACCGCAGCCCAGATCACCCGCGAGCTGCGCGACACCGAGGCCGCGATCGCGCCGTATTGCAGCCAGGCGCTCCCGCCGTTCTTCCGGCCGCCCAACGGCGGCTACGACGCCGACGCCCTGGCGGCCGTCGGGGCAGCGGGCTACCGGTACACGGTCACCTGGGACGTGGACACGATCGACTGGCGCCCGATCGCGAACGACCCGCCCGGACCGACCGCGGACCAGATCGTGACGAAGGTGCTGGGGAACGCCCAGTCAGGTTCGATCGTGCTCATGCACCTGGGTGGCTACCAGACGTTCGCGGCCCTGCCGCGGATCGTGAGCGGCCTGCAGGCCAACGGCTTCGATCTCGTCACCCTGGACGAGCTCCTGTAGGCAGCTCCGTCGTCCCGGCGCGGACCACCAATCGGGACCTCGGGCACGCCAAACATGGGTCGGAAGACCCTGCCTGGCCGCCGGGCGCCGGGACAGCCTTGCGCGGTGATCGCGATCAGGCCGGAGCGTCCCGCACCGTCGTCCCATCCCCTTGCCGTGACCGTGCACGAGCGCGGGCGCGCGCTCATCGATCAGCCCCTGCGCAACAAGGGCACGGCATTCACGCAAGCGGAACGCGACGCCCTCGGCCTGCACGGCCTCCTGCCGGCTCGCGTGAGCACGATCGAGGAGCAGGTCGCGCTCGAGCTCGAGCACGTCCGTCGCAAGACCGACGAGCTCGAGCGGTACATCGGCCTGTCCTCGCTCCGCGATCGCAACGAGACCCTCTTCTACCGGGTGCTCGTCGAGAACCTGGAGGAGTTCCTGCCGATCGTCTACACGCCCACGGTCGGGCGGGCGTGCCAGGCCTTCAGCCACATCTTCCGGCGGCCCCGCGGCGCGTGGATCACCCCGGACGACCTCGATCGGATGGACGACATCCTCCGCTGCGCAGGAAACGCGGGAACGCGGCTCATCGTGGTCACGGACAACGAACGGATCCTCGGCCTGGGCGACCAGGGCGCCGGCGGGATGGCGATCCCGGTCGGCAAGCTGTCGCTCTACAGCGCCGCTGCGGGCATCTACCCGGCGCTGACGCTGCCCGTCTCGCTCGACGTGGGCACCGATCGTGCCGAGCTGCTCGACGACCCGCTGTACCTCGGGTATCGCGCGCCGCGACTGCGCGGCGAGGCGTACGACCGGGTCATCGAGGCGTTCGTCGATGCCGTCCGCCGCGTCTTCCCGCGCGCGATCGTGCAGTGGGAGGACTTCAAACAGCACAACGCATTGCGCATCCTCGACCGCTATCGCCACCGGCTGCCGAGCTTCAACGACGACGTCCAGGGCACGGCCGCCGTCGTGCTCGGCGGCCTGCTCGCCGCCCGCGGCAGCGTGGACGAGCTCCGCCACGACCGCTTCCTCTTCCTGGGCGCGGGCGCCGCGGGGATCGGGATCGCCCGACTGCTCGAGCGCCGCCTCGGCGCATGCAGTGACGCCGAGGCGCCGCGGATCGCGATGTTCGACAGCCGCGGGCTCGTCCATCGCGGCAGGGCGAACGTCGCCGATGATCAGCGTCCCTTTGCGATCGATCCGGCGTGGCTCGCCGCCGCAGGGATCGGCGAAGGGTCCTGCTCGGACCCCGTGGCCATCGCCCGGGCGCTCGGCGCGACCGTGGTGATCGGGACGACGGGCACACCCGGCACCTTCTCGGAGGCCCTCGTCCGGACCGTCGCCGCCACCGCTGCGAGCCCGATCATCCTGCCCCTCTCGAACCCGAGCGATCGGTGCGAGGCGACGCCCGCCGACGTGCTCCGCTGGAGCGACGGCCGCGCGCTCGTCGCGACCGGCAGCCCGTTCGCGGCGCCCGACGGGCGGGTCATCGGCCAGGCGAACAACGTGTTCGTGTTTCCCGGTGTCGGCCTCGGTGCGCTCGTGGCGGAGGCGCGCGAGGTCACCGACGAGGCATTCATGACCGCGGCCGAAGAGCTCGCGGGCTCTGTCGCCGCCGAGCGTCGTGCCGCGGGCGGCATCTACCCGCCGATCAGCGACCTTCGACCCAT
>DASSHR010000104.1:0-12027 GCA_035692745.1 Candidatus Limnocylindrales bacterium
GCCCGGCGACAACGTCGAGATGGGCGTCGAGCTGATCACCCCGATCGCGCTCGAAGTCGGCCAGCGCTTCGCCATCCGCGAGGGTGGCCGCACGGTCGGCGCCGGCGCCATCACCAGCATCAGCGCATAACGAGATGGCAAAGCAGCGGATCCGCATCCGTCTCAAGGCCTACGACCACCGGCTGCTGGACCAGTCGGCGGCGCAGATCGTGGAGACGGCTCAGCGAACGGGCGCCGACATCGTCGGGCCCGTGCCGCTGCCCACCCGGATCGAGAAGTTCACCGTCCTGCGCTCACCGTTCATCGACAAGGACTCCCGGGAGCAGTTCGAGATCCGCACCCACAAGCGGCTCGTCGACATCCTGGATCCGTCGTCGAAGACGGTGGACGCCCTGATGCGGCTCTCGCTTCCCGCGGGCGTCGACATCGAGATCAAGATGTGATGCGACCCACGACCATGCGGCCCAGCGCCGCGTTGCCCGCTCCGCGCGTCCACTCACGCACCTTCCAGTGCGCTCGTGACCGTGCTCGCGTGCGCCTTGCGCTGGCCTCGCCTGTCCGCGGGCCGCGAGGGATCGCCCGATGAGCCTTGGCTTGATCGGCCGCAAGGTCGGCATGACGCAGGTCTTCGAGAAGGACGGCACGATGGTTGCCGTCTCGGTGCTCCAGGTCGCCCCGAACACGGTGACCCGCCTGCGCACGCCAGATCGCGACGGCTACGCCGCGGTCCAGCTCGGGACCGACGAGAAGAAGAAGATCAACAAGCCGCGGGCCGGCCAGCTCGGCGACCTGCCGGCGCTGTCGACGCTGCGCGAGTTCCGCGTCGACGACCTCGGCACGTACGAGGTCGGGCAGACGATCGCGGTGGGCGACATGTTCGCCGACGGCGACCTCGTGGACGTGACCGGCGTGTCGAAGGGCAAGGGCTTCGCAGGCCACGTGAAGCGCCACAACTTCAGCCGCGGCCCCAAGACCCACGGCTCGGACCACCACCGCGAGCCCGGCTCGATCGGTCCTGGCACCACGCCGGGCCGCGTCTACCGCGGCGTGCGCATGGCCGGCCACATGGGCGTCGAGCGTGTCACCACGAAGAAGGTCAAGGTCGTGCGCACCGACACCGAGCACAACCTGCTGCTGGTCAAGGGCAGCCTGCCCGGCGGCCGCGGCAGCCTGATCCTGGTCAGGAAGGCGTAGCGCGATGCCATCGACCACGCTGTTCGATCGCACCGGCGCCTCGAAGGGCACCGTGGAGCTCCACGACGAGCTCTTCAACGCGCCCGTGAACGAGGCCGTCCTCCACCAGGTCGTGACCGCCCAGCTCGCGGGGCGCCGCATCGGCACCCACGACACGAAGACCCGCGGCGAGATCCGCGGCGGCGGCAAGAAGCCGTATCGCCAGAAGGGCACCGGCCGCGCCCGCCAGGGCACACCGACCGCGCCGCACTACCGGGGTGGTGGCACGGTGTTCGGGCCGCACCCGCGCTCGTACGAGCAGCGGCTGCCCCGGAAGATGAAGCGACTCGCCCTGCGCGGCGCGTTGACCGCGAAGCTCGGCGACGAGGCGATCCGCATCCTCGACACCTTCGGGCTCGAGCAGATCAAGACCCAGGACGTGGCAGGGGTGCTGACGGCGCTCAACGCGACCGGCCGGGTCCTGGTCGTCGCACCGACCGGTGACGAGAAGCTGCGCCTCTCGGCGCGCAACCTGCCGACCGTCGTGGTGATCCTCGCGGACTCGCTCAACGTCGTCGACATCCTCAACGCGGACACGCTCGTGATCGAGCAGCCGGCGCTGGCGCGGATGGAAGAGGTCTACCTGTGAGCGTCCTGACCGCGCCCGAGATCATCCTGCGCCCGGTCGTGAGCGAGAAGTCGATCGACCAGTCGACGCGCGGGCGCTACACGTTCCGTGTCCACCCGGACGCGAACAAGATCCAGATCAAGGCGGCCATCGAGACGCTGTACGCGGCCGACAAGGTCACCGTGGTCGCGGTCAACGTCCTGACCACCAAGGCCAAGGAGAAGTCGCGCGGCACCAAGCGCGGGCGGATCCGTGGCGCCACCTCCCCCTGGCGCAAGGCGGTCGTGACGCTCGCCGCCGGCCAGAAGATCCAGTTCTTCGAGGGCGTCTGAGATGCCGCTGCGAACCTACAAGCCGACCTCCCCGGGCCGTCGCGGGATGACCCGCTCGACGTTCGAGGAGATCACCACCACCGAGCCGTACAAGCCCCTGCTCGAGCCGCAGAAGCGCGCGTCGGGCCGGAACAACCAGGGCCGCCTCAGCGTTCGCCATCGCGGCGGTGGCGAGAAGACCCACTACCGCCGGATCGACTTCAAGCGCGACAAGCACGACGTGCCCGCCCGCATCGCGACGGTCGAGTACGACCCGAACCGCTCCGCGCGCATCGGTCTGCTCCACTACCGCGACGGCGAGAAGCGCTACATGCTCCTGCCGCACGGCCTCAAAGTGGGTGACGTCGTGGTCGCCGGTTCGTCGGCAGAGGCGCGGGTCGGCAATGCCCTCCCGATCGCCAACATCCCGCTGGGCACCACGATCCACAACATCGAGCTCATCCCGGGCAAGGGCGGCCAGATCGTCCGCTCCGCCGGCACGGCAGCCCAGCTGCTGGCCAAGGAGGGCGAGTACGCCCAGGTCCGCCTGCCGTCGGGCGAGGTGCGCCGGATCAGCATCCGGTGCATGGCCACCATCGGCCAGGTCGGGAACCTCGACCACGAGAACCAGAACCTCGGCAAGGCCGGCCGCGCCCGGCACATGGGCCAGCGGCCCGAGGTCCGAGGCGTCGTCATGAACCCGCGAGACCATCCGCACGGCGGCGGCGAGGGCAAGTCCCCGACGGGGATGCCGCCCAAGACGCCGTGGGGCAAGCCGGCCATGGGCTACCGGACCCGGCGCGCGAAGACGAGCGGCATGATCGTCCGCTCGCGTCGTCGGAAGTAGCAGGGAGGCTGAGGAATGTCCCGATCGATCAAGAAGGGCCCGTTCATCGAGCCCCGCCTGCTCGGCCGCATCGAGCAGATGAACAAGAAGAACGAGAAGAAGGTCGTCAAGACCTGGTCGCGCGCGAGCGTGATCTTCCCGTCCTTCATCGGCCACACCGTGGCCGTCTACAACGGCCGCAAGCACGTTCCGGTCTACGTGACCGAGAACATGGTCGGCCACCGGCTCGGCGAGTTCGCGCCCACCCGCACCTATCGCGGGCACGGCCGGAGCACCGACCGCGCCACGGCGCCGAAGTGAGCCTGCGATGAAAGCGACAGCGAAAGCCAAGTACGTCCGCGGCTCGACCCGCAAGGCCCGACTCGTCGTGGCCGCGATCCGGGGTCGCTCCGTGGAGGAGGCCGCCGCCCTGCTCAAGTTCATGCCCCAGCACGCCGCCAAGGACGTCGCGGGGGTGCTGAAGAGCGCGGCCGCCAATGCCGAGAACAACCTGAACCTCGCCGTGGACGAGCTGCGCGTGATCGATGCCCGGGCCGACGAAGGCCCGACGATCAAGCGCTGGCGTCCGCGCGCCCAGGGCCGGGCGTTCCCGATCCACAAGGGCGTGACCCACATCACCGTCACCGTCGGCGATCGAGAGGGGTAGAACGACATGGGACACAAAGTCCACCCCTACGGCTTCCGCCTCGGGGTGACCCGCACGTGGACCGCCAAGTGGTACCACGACAAGGAATACACGCAGCTCCTGAGCGAGGACATCGCGATCCGCCAGCTGGTGGACAAGCGCCTCGCGAACGCAAGCGTGTCCGGCCTCGAGATCGAGCGCAACTTCGGCCAGGTCACGGTCACCGTGCACACGGCGAAGCCCGGCATCGTGATCGGCAAGGGCGGCCAGAACGTGGAGATCCTGCGCCAGCAGATCGGTGCGCTCACGAAGCGCAAGGTCAAGCTGGAGATCAAGGAGATCCGCCAGCCGGAGCTCGACGCCTATCTCGTCGCGACCAACATCAGCCAGCAGCTGAGCCGCCGCATCGCGTTCAAGAAGGCGATGAAGCAGTCCATCCAGCGCTCGATGAAGGCCGGCGCCAAGGGCGTGAAGATCATGGTCTCCGGCCGCCTCGGCGGCGCGGAGATGAGCCGTCGCGAGTGGGATCGCGAAGGTCGGATCCCGCTCGGCACGCTGCGCGCCGACATCAGCTACGGCCAGGTGCACGCGCACACGACCTACGGCCGCATCGGCGTGAAGGTGTGGATCTACCGCGGTGACGTGGTGCCGCAGCGCAACCTGCAGCAGCCCGCGGTCGCCGCGGTCGGGCAGGGGGCCTAGGCATGCTGCTGCCGCGACGCGTCAAGCATCGCAAGGTCATGCGCGGACGCATGTCCGGGCAGGCCAAGGGCGGCCACTACGTCGCCTTCGGCGACTACGGCCTTGCCACGATGGAGCCGGCCTGGATCACGAGCCGGCAGATCGAGGCCGCCCGGCGCGCGATGACCCGCTCGGTCAAGCGCGGCGGCAAGATCTGGATCCGCGTGTTCCCGGACAAGCCGGTGACCAAGAAGCCGGCCGAGACGCGCATGGGCTCCGGCAAGGGCGCGCCCGACCACTGGGTCGCGGTCGTGAAGCCCGGCCGGATCCTGTTCGAGATGGCCGGCGTTCCGCAGGAAGAGGCGGCCGAGGCGATGCGCCTCGCCAGCCACAAGCTCCCGGTGCAGACGCGCGTCGTCGCCCGCGAGGGCGCCGTCGAAGGAGACGCGCGATGACCGACATCGCCAAGGTGCGTGAGATGTCCGACAAGGAGCTCGTGGATGCGCTCGCCCAGGCCAAGCAGGACCTGTGGAGCGCCCGCTTCGCCCTGTCGACGCGCCAGCTCAACGACACCAGCAGTATCCCCCAGACACGCAGGACCATCGCTCGGATCCTCACGGTCCAGCGCGAGCGGGTCGGCCGCGAAGCAGTGAAGACCGGAAAGGCATAGGCGATGGCCGTGAAGGAAGCCCCTGCCGTGCAGGGCAAGCGCAAGACCAAGGTCGGGCGCGTGGTGAGCGACAAGATGGACAAGACGATCGTCGTGTCCGTGGAGCGCCTCGCCCGCCACCGGCTGTACAAGCGAGTCATCCGCCTGACCACGAAGTTCAAGGCCCACGACGAGGCGAACGACGCCCACGTCGGCGATACCGTCCTGATCGAGGAGTCGCGCCCGCTCTCGGCGACGAAGCGGTGGCGCCTCATCGAGGTCGTCCAGCGCGCCGGCGATCACGGCGGCCCGGGCGAGGCGATCGGCGACGAGGCCGCGGTCGACGAGGCGATCCACGCCGCGGCGCACCCCGGTCGCAAGCACGATGACGCCGAAGGCGCCGACGGCGACGAGGGAGCCGAGGCGTGATCCAGCCACAGACTCGCCTGAAGGTCGCCGACAACACGGGTGCCCGGACCATCCAGTGCATCCGCGTGATGGGCCGCTCCACGAAGACCACGGCCACCATCGGTGACGTGATCATCGCGAGCGTCAAGCAGGCCATCCCCAACGCCGCCGTCAAGAAGGGCGACGTCGTCCGCGCGGTCGTGGTTCGCACGGCCAAGGAGTACGGGCGACCCGACGGCAGCTACATCCGCTTTGACGAGAACGCCGCCGTGCTGATCAACAACCAGGGCAATCCGCGCGGGACCCGGATCTTCGGGCCTGTCGCGCGCGAGCTCCGGGACCGCAACTACATGAAGATCGTGTCGCTCGCGCCGGAGGTGCTGTGATGGCGCTTCGTCACACGCGCGTGCCCGAGATCCGCAAGGGTGACACCGTCGTCGTGCTGTCCGGCAAGGATGCCGGCAAGCAGGGCGTGGTCGACAAGGTGCTCACGAACCCTGCCGCCCAGCAGCGCGTCACCGCACGCGGCCAGGCCAAGGGCGAGACGAAGATCCGCACCGGCTACTGGAAGGCGGCATCGTCGCGACCGGTCTCGGTCGTGATCGACGGCCTCAACATCGCCAAGCGGCACACCAAGTCGCGCCAGCAGGCGCAGGGCAAGAACGACCGCGGTCCGAAGATGATCCCGGGCGGGATCCTCGACCTGGCGCAGCCGCTCGACATCAGCAAGGTGATGCTCGTCTGCCCCAGCTGCAAGGAGCCGACCCGTGTCCGGCACACCGTCCTCGACGACGGTCGCCGGGTGCGCGTCTGCAGCCACTGCGGCAAGGCGATCGAGGTGACGCCATGACCGACAACGAGATGACCGAGCAGGAACCGACGATGACCGACGAGCCACAGGTCGCCCCCGAGGCGCCGGCCACCGAGGCTGCCGCCCCCGAGGGCGCAGCCCCTGAAGCTGCCGCCACCGAGGCGCCGGCGAAGCCGGTTCGTGCTCCGAAGGCGGCCGCCGCGAAGCCGGGGAAGGTCGCCAAGGCCGCACCCGCGGCGAGCGGCGCGAGCGGGGACGAGTCGATGACCGACGAGTCCGTGGCCGCGTCCGTGATCGACGCGCCGGAGGCAGCTGCCGAGCCGGCGCCGCCGGCGATGCCCGCCGCTGCCCCAGTGGCAGCGGGCCCACGCGGCCTGCGCGCCAAGTACCACAGCGACGTGGTGCCGGCTCTGGTGAAGCAGTTCGAGTACGGCAACCCCAACCAGGTGCCGCGACTGTCGAAGATCGTCGTGAACGTCGGGCTCGGCGAGGCGCTGTCGAACGCGAAGGCGATCGATGCGGCGTCCGGCGACCTGACCATCATCACCGGCCAGAAGCCGATCGTGATGAAGGCGCGCCGATCCATCGCCCAGTTCAAGATCCGCACCGGCAACCCGATCGGGCTGAAGGTGACGCTGCGCGGCCAGCGCATGTGGGACTTCCTGGAGCGGCTCACGCTGCTCACGCTGCCCCGCATCCGCGACTTCCGTGGCATCCCGAGCCGCTCGTTCGACGGCCGCGGCAACTACACCCTCGGCATGCGCGAGCAGATCGCGTTCCCCGAGATCGACTACGACAAGGTGGACCGTCTCCGCGGGCTGGAGATCAGCGTCGTGACGACGGCGAAGACCGACGAGGAGTCGAAGCGGATGCTCGAGCTCCTCGGCATGCCCTTCGCCACGTAGGCGGGGAGGGGAGACCATGGCCAAGAAATCGATGATCGCGAAGGCAAAGCGGACGCCGAAGTTCGGTGTCCGGGGATACCACCGCTGCATCGTCTGCGGCCGTCCGCGGGCGTTCATGCGCCGCTTCGCGCTGTGCCGCATCTGCTTCCGGGAGCGCGCCCTGACGGGTGAGCTGCCGGGCGTGACCAAGTCGAGCTGGTAGGTCCGAATGAACATCTCCGATCCGATCGCCGACATGCTGACCCGCGTGCGGAACGCGTCGCGGGCGCGTCATACCGAGGTCGTCGTGCCCGCCTCGCGCACGAAGCGCGAGATCGCCCGCATTCTCAAGGCCGAAGGTTTCATCGCCGAGGTCAGCGAGGAGCAGGCGGGTCCGGGCCGCGTCCTCAAGCTCCAGCTGCGCTACGTCGACGGCAAGGTGCCCGTCGTGTCCGGCCTCAAGCGCGTCAGCAAGCCCGGTCTCCGGGTGTACGCCGCGAAGACGGACATCCCGCGCGTGCTGGGTGGCCTCGGCATCGTCATCGTCAGCACCAGCCAGGGGATCATGACCGGCGCGCAGGCCCGCAAGGCCCAGCTCGGCGGCGAAGTCCTCGCGTACGTCTGGTAGATCGACATGTCACGAATCGGACGCATGCCCATCGCCGTGCCCGCCGGGGTCGATGTCGCCATCGACGGCCAGAGCGTCACGGTCAAGGGGCCCAAGGGCACCCTGTCCCGCGACCTGCACCCGGAGATCTCCGTCGCCCGTGACGGCGACCAGATCGTGGTCACGCGGCCCAGCGAGGCGAAGACCCACAAGCAGCTCCACGGCCTCACCCGCACGCTCGTGAACAACATGGTCGTCGGAGTGACCACGGGCTACCGCAAGCCGCTCGAGATCACGGGCGTCGGCTATCGTGCGGCCCTCACCGGCCGCAAGCTGACCCTCAACCTCGGCTACAGCCACCCGATCGAGATCGACCCGCCGGCGGGCATCAGCTTCGAGGTGGAGAACCCCACGAAGCTCGCCGTCGTGGGCATCGACAAGGAGCTCGTCGGCCAGATCGCCGCACGGGTTCGCGCCACTCGCAAGCCCGAGCCCTACAAGGGCAAGGGCGTCCGCTACGCGGGCGAGGTGATCCGCCGCAAGGCCGGCAAGGCCGGCAAGATCGGCGGCAAGAAGTAACCCGCCGAGCGAACGAAGGAATCAACGCATGACTGCACCGATCAGCCGCGGGGCCGCCCGCCAGAAGCGCCACGACCGCCTCCGCCTCCGGGTGGCAGGCGATGCGTCGCGCCCGCGACTGGCCGTCTTCCGCAGCCTGAACCACATCTACGCCCAGGTCATCGACGATTCGTCCGGGCGGACGCTCGCCGCGGCCTCGTCGCTCGAGCCCGATCTCCGATCGGCCAAGGGCACGAAGTCCGCGGAGGCATCCGTCGTCGGTCGCATCGTCGCCGAGCGGGCACGGGCGGCCGGCGTCGCCCAGGTCGTCTTCGACCGCGCCGGGTTCCGCTACCACGGTCGGGTCAAGTCCCTGGCCGACGCTGCCCGCGAAGCCGGCCTGGAGTTCTGAGGAGCGACCGTTGCCACGAATTGACGCCAACAAGCTCACGCTCGAGGAGCGGGTCGTCCAGATCAACCGCGTCGCCAAGGTCGTCAAGGGCGGCCGGCGGTTCAGCTTCAGCGCGGTCATCGTCGTCGGTGACGGCGCGGGCCACGTCGGGGTCGGGCTCGGCAAGGCCGGCGAGGTGCCCGAGGCGATCCGCAAGGGCGTCGAGGACGCGAAGAAGCACATCATCAAGATCCCGATGGTCGGGACGACGATCCCGCACCAGGTGCGCACGGTCTTCTCGGCCAGCGACGTGCTGCTGAAGCCCGCCAGCCAGGGCACGGGCGTCATCGCCGGCGGCTCCGTCCGCGCGGTCGTCGAAGCGGCCGGCATCAAGGACATCCTCTCGAAGGTGTACGGCTCGACCAACCCGGTCAACGTGACCCGGGCCACGCTCGAGGGCCTGCGCGCGCTGCATTCGGCGGCGGAGCTCAGCGCCCGTCGCGGCGTGCCGGTCCGCCTGCACATCGCCGGCCAGCCGGCGTCGATGGAGGCCGCCAATGGCCGGTAAGCTCAAGGTCACCCAGGTCAAGAGCTCGATCAGCCACATCGCTCGCAATCGGGCGACGCTGAAGGCCCTCGGCCTCCACGGCATCGGCTCCTCGGTCGAGGTCGTCGACAACGACGCGACTCGGGGCATGGTTCGCCAGGTCCGCTTCCTCGTCTCCGTCGAGGAAACCTCGAGCGAGGCGCAGGAGAAGTCCCGATGAAACTGCACGATCTCAAGCCCGCGCCGGGCTCGAAGAAGGCCAGGCGCCGTGTCGGTCGCGGCATCGCCGCCGGCCAGGGCAAGACCGCGGGCCGCGGCACGAAGGGCCAGAAGGCGCGAGCCGGCGGCACCATCCCGGCCTGGTTCGAAGGCGGCCAGACGCCGCTGCATCAGCGCATCCCGAAGCTGCACGGGTTCACGAACCCGTTCAGGATCACCTTCGAGGTCGTGAACGTCGGCGACATCAACCGGCTCGCCGAGGCCGGTGTCTTCGAGGCGGACGATCACCACGGCGCCAAGGCGCCGAAGGGCAAGGCCGCCCCGACGACGATCAACCAGGAGATCCTGCGCGCCGCGGGCCTCGTCCGCCGGATGGACCGGCCGATGAAGATCCTCGGTGGCGGGGACCTTTCGGCCGCGCTCTTCGTGGTCGCCGACGCGTTCACCGCAAGCGCCCGGACGAAGATCGAGGCCGCCGGCGGCACCGTGTCGGTGCTCGAGACGCCCGACACGAAGCGCCCCGCGATCGGGATGGACGCCGAGCCCGAGGCCGCCGAGCCCGAGCCGGAGGCCACCGAGCCTGAGGCGGACGCGCCCGAGGCGGCCGCGGCTGACGAGCCCGTCGCCGCTGACGAGGCCGTCGCCAAGACGCCCAAGGCTCGCAAGCCGAAGGCAGCCAAGACCGACGACGCCGAAGCGGGCGCGTAGGCGACCGTGTTCGAATCGCTGCTCAACGCCTTCCGGGCACCGGACATCCGGCGCCGGATCCTGTTCGTCCTCGGCATCCTGATCGTCTATCGGATGCTCGCCCAGGTGCCCCTCCCGGGCATCGACCGGCAGGCGCTGGCGCAGTTCTTCCAGAACAACTCGGCGTTCAACATCATCGACCTGTTCGCCGGCGGCGGGCTGTCGCAGCTGTCGATCGTCGGCCTGGCGATGAACCCGTACATCAACGCGTCGATCATCATGCAGCTCATGACGGGCGTGATCCCGTCGCTGCAGGCGCTCAGCCGCGAGGGTGAGTACGGGCGCCAGAAGATCAACCAGTACACCCGCTACCTGACCGTGCCCATGGCCCTCCTGCAGGCCTTCGGCATCCTGTCCGCCCTCAACGCGCAGAACGTGATCATCGGCGGCGACTTCGGGCTCGGCAATCCGATGAGCTGGGTCCAGATGATCACCCTCGTCGCGGGCGCGGTCGTGCTGATGTGGCTCGGCGAGCTCATCACCGAGAAGGGCATCGGCAACGGCATCAGCTTCATCATCTTCGCGGGCATCGTGAGCCGCGCTCCGGCAGGCCTCGCGGGCCTCCTCGCGGCCCCGTCGGCGCGCGACATCGTCCTGTTCGTCGTCATCGCGATCGTCGCGGTCATGACGATCATCTACATCCAGGAAGGCCAGCGCCGGATCCCGATCCAGTACGCGAGCCGCGTCCGCGGCCGGCGCATGTACCAGGGCGGCCAGACGTTCCTGCCGCTGCGCGTCAACCTCGCGGGCGTCATCCCGATCATCTTCGCGATCAGCATCCTGGCCTTCCCGGGCCAGCTCGCCGCGTACTTCTCGTTCTCCGAGAACGAGGGCGTGAAGAACGTCGCCCTGTTCATCGGCTCGTTCCTGGCCTCGACCTCGATCCAGTACTCGATCCTGTACTTCCTGCTGACGGTCGGGTTCACGTACTTCTACACGGCATTCACGTTCAAGCCCGACGAGACCGCGGAGCAGCTGCGCAAGAACGGCGGCTTCATCCCGGGCATCCGGCCGGGCAAGCCGACGCAGGAGTACCTGGGCCGGGTGGTCAGCCGGATCACGCTCGCCGGCGCGCTCTTCCTGGGCATCGTCGCCGTCGCGCCGGTGCTCGCGGGGGTCCTCGACCCGAACCTGCAGGGCATCGCGATCGGCGGCACCGGCCTCCTGATCGTGGTCTCCGTCGTCGTCGAGACGATGAAGCAGATCGAAGCCCAGCTGATGATGCGCAACTACGAAGGCTTCATCCGCTAAGCCGATGCTGCGCCTGACGGGCCATCGCGGCGTTGCGGCCTCCGGGCGCTCCCTCACGCACCTGTCCGTGCGTTCGGGATCGTCCTCGGCCGCGCCTTGCGCTGCCCTCGTCATCCGCAGCACGGCCGGCCCTTTGGGGCGCCGCCGATGACCGTCGCCATCCTGCTCGGCGCCCCCGGCGCCGGCAAGGGAACCCAGGCACCGCTGCTCGCCGCGAGCCTCGGCGTGCCGGTGCTGGCGTCCGGCGACCTGCTGCGCGCCGAGGTCGCGAGCGGCAGCGAGATCGGGCGCGAGGTGGACGCGATCATGCGCGCGGGCGAGCTCGTGCCGGATGCCCTCATGGCCCGCCTGTTCCTCGCCCGCCTGGCCCGCGAGGACGCGACCGGCGGGGCGATCCTCGACGGCTTCCCGCGCACCCGACCGCAGGCCGAGGCGCTCGACGCTGCGCTCAACGAGTCGGGCCGGCCGGTCGACCGGGCGCTCCTGATCGAGGTGCCGATCGAGCACCTCATCGGGCGATTTGCCGGCCGGGTCATCTGCAAGGCGGCCGGGCACGTGTACAACGAGTGGTTCAAGCCGCCACTCGTCTGGGGCGTCTGCGACATCGACGGCTCGGAGCTCGTGCACCGGGCGGACGACGCCGAGGCGACCGTGCGCGCGCGCATGGAGCAGCAGCTCGGGCCGCTCCAC
>DASSHR010000105.1:0-26647 GCA_035692745.1 Candidatus Limnocylindrales bacterium
CGCCACGGCAGGGACGAGGTAGGTCAGCGACCCGAGCCGGCCGGCCGTGCTGCGGCCGAGCGCGAACGCCCACATCGTGAATGCGACCGACGTCGGGAACAGGCCGAGGTACACGAGCCAGGCAAGCGAGACCGGCTGGGCCGTCGATGCCTCGGCGATGAGCTGCGGCAGGAACGGCAGGCACACGACCATGCCGGTCACGCACGCGATCCACGTCACCGTGAGCGCCGGCACGGTCGCAAGCACGGGCTTCTGGACGGTGACACTGATCGAGTACGCCGCGGCGCACACGAAGCACAGCAGGATCCCGATCAGGGTGCCGGAGCCGGGACTGCTGTCGGTCGTCGCGAAGCTGATCACCGCGACGCCACCGAAGGCGATCAGGCAGCCGATCAGCAGCCGCGGCGGGAAGCCTTCGTTCAGGAACAGGCCGCCGAGGATCGCGACCATGATCGGTGCGATGTTGACCAGCATCGAGGCGGTGCCCGCGTCAACGTCGCGCTCCGCGGCGTTGAGCGCCACGTTGTAAACACCGAACCAGAGGACGCCGCTGACGAGGATCGGCACCAGCTGGCGCCGCGTCGGCCACGAGGGGCGGCGGATCGCGACCACGATGCCGAGCGCGATCGAGCCGACCGCGAGGCGCCCGAAGGCCAGTGCTCCTGCGCCCAGGTCCACCGAGGCGGCGCGAATGCCGACGAACGCCGACGCCCACAGCACGATCGTGACCATCGCCGCGCCGAGCGCGAGGCGATCCTGGCTCATCCCGGTTCGATTGCTCATGGTCGCTTCAACACCGTCCGCTGGCGATCCGTTGCAGCCGGCGCAGCCGGCGTCAGTGGCCGGGGCCGAGCCGCTCGCCGGCCTCGATGCGGATTGGCAGCCGGTTCTCCGCGGGCGTGAGCGGGCACGAGAAGCGAGCGTCGTACACGCACGACGGGTGGTACGCGAGGTTGAAGTCGAGCGCGTACGTCCCGTCCTCCTCGGGATAGACGTCGATGTAGCGGCCCGCACCGTAGCTTTCCTGGCCGCTGGTGCCGTCTTGGAACGGGACGAAGACAGATTCGGCGTGTCCGTTCGCGAACGTGTAGCCGGTGAGGGCATGGGTCGTGCCGTCGATGTCGAAATGGAAGACACCGGCACGCTTGGCGTCGCGCAGCTTGCCGTCCGAGGTCGGGATCTGGAAGTGGGTCGGCTCGCTGCCCGTGTACGGCTCGAGGGTCAGCCCCTCGAAGCGCAGGGACTCGTCGACACCGAAGTAGGGGAGGCCGACGAACGCGTCGCGCTCCGCCGCCGGGATCGGCGAATCGTGCGCGCTTCGGAAGTAGTCGTCCTTCTCGGCGCGGAAGTTGGCCACGGCCTCGGGATACGCGACGTGCTCGTGGCCCGAGTGGTCGTGATCGTGACCAGCGTGGTCGTGGCCGCCATGCGCGTGGCCTTCGTGGTCGTGAGCCGCGTGCTCGTGGTCGTGGACGTGGTCGTGATCGCGGTCGTCCTGGTCCGCGTGCGCGGCGTGGTCGTGGTCGTTGGGCGCTTGCTCGTGGTCGTGCTCATGCTCATGCGCGGCGTGGTCGTCGCCGTGCGCCGCGTGATCGTGCTCCAGGGTCATCGGGGATCCTCCATGGCCCGTGATTGTGGCGCGTTCACGGATCGCCGCCCGGCGCCGCCGTGCGCCACCCGGTCGATGCACGCTGTATGTGCACAACGAAGCCTTGGAAGCCACAAGACACTGGTGAGTGGTCTGAGACGAGGGCCAATCGTGCGTGGCGAGCGCGCCGCAAGCACGCGGAGCGCCCCGTTGCAGCCGCCAGCGCCGTGGTTGCGCCCGCAGAGAGCGCGTTGTGAACATATGGCGTGCATTCGTCGGGTCTGGCGCGGGCGGGCGCGGGCGGAGGCGGGGAGGAGGAGCCGGGCCAGACCGGGCGCCGGCTGCGGCGCGGGCGGAGAGGGCAGCCGAGACGGCGGCCCGGCCGGGGCAGGACCGGCGGCCGCCCGGCTGTCGCGCGTGTAGCCAATCGGCATCGAACGTTTGGTCGCAATCCGGGCTGCGATCTGCTAGAGTGACCTTCCGAGATGCGGAAATGAGCGCTCCGGTCAGCGCTCCGGTCGGTTCGACCAGCCCAGATCACGTGAACAACGCCTTCGCCCTGACCGGTCCCGGCTGCAGATAGCGGCGCGGGTGGGCCGATCGTCAGGAGCCATCCAGCACATGTCATTCGAATCCCTCGGGCTGCTGCCCGAGCTCCTTCGCGCCGTCGAGGCCGAGGGCTACACCGAGCCCACGCCTGTCCAGGCCGACGCGATCCCGCACATCCTCGCCCACCGCGACGTGCTCGCCGGCGCACAGACGGGGACCGGCAAGACCGCAGCCTTCGTGCTGCCGATCCTCCAGCTGCTCCATTCGAACCGCCCGACGCCGCGACACCCGATCCGCGCCAGCGGTGCGACCCGCGGCCGCCGGCCGCTCGGCGTTCGCCCCCAGATCGCCAGCGGTCTCCCAATTCGGTGCCTCGTCCTCGCTCCGACCCGCGAGCTCGCGATCCAGGTCGAGGAGTTCGTCAGGGCGTACAGCCGGTCCCGGCCCGTCCGCTCCACGACCATCTACGGTGGCGTCGGCTACGAGTCGCAGCTCCAGGCGCTCAAGGGCGGTCCCGAGATCGTCGTCGCGACGCCGGGCCGCCTGCTGGACATCCAGGAGCAGGGCAAGATCGACCTCCGGAACGTGGAGATCCTCGTCCTCGACGAGGCCGACCGGATGCTCGACATGGGCTTCATCCGCGACATCCGCAAGATCATCGCCCTCCTCCCGGCCAAGCGGCAGAACCTCATGTTCTCCGCGACCTTCTCGGACGAGATCCGCGAGCTCGCCGCGACCCTGCTCAACGACCCCGCGCAGGTCCAGGTCGCGCGCCGGAACGCGCCGATCGACCTGGTCCATCAGTCGATCATGCCGGTCGACCGGCATCGCAAGCGCGAGCTGCTGAGCTTCCTCATCCGCAGCGGCCGCATCGACCGCGCCCTCGTCTTCGCGCGCACCAAACACGGCACGCAGCGGCTCGCGGAGCAGCTGGAGCGCGACGGCATCAGCGCGACGGCCATCCACGGCGATCGCAGCCAGGGCCAGCGCATCAAGGCCCTCGACGACTTCAAGGAAGGGCGCGTCAACATCCTCGTCGCCACCGAGGTCGCCGCGCGCGGCCTCGACATCGACGGCCTGCCGCACGTCGTGAACTTCGAGCTCCCGACGGTGCCCGAGGACTACGTGCACCGGATCGGCCGCACCGGCCGGGCCGGCATGCAGGGCGACGCGATCTCGCTCGTCTGCATCGATGAGCTCGACCTGCTCAACGACATCGAGGCGCTCCTCCGCACTCGGATCCCCGACGAGATCGTCCCGGGCTTCGAGATCGACCGAACCATCAAGGCCGAGTCGATCAAGGAGATCCGCCGCGATCGTGGCGGTGATCGAGGCGGCGCCCGCGGTGGCGGTGCGTCGCGATCCGGCGGCGCGCGCGGACCACGCGCCGCCAGCCATGCCGGTGGCCACGCCGGCGGACTTGGCGGCGGCTATGGCGCGCCTCGCCGCAGCTCGAGCCCACGACCCGCGACGCGGATGCCGGCCAGCCGGCCGGTCGAGCGCACCGGCAGCAGCGGCAGTCACTCGATGATGCCCGGCGAACGTCTCGCGAGGAATCCCGGCGCCTAGCGTGATCCCACCGGCGAACTGAGTGGTCCGGCGAGCGCCGAAGCGGCGCCCGCCGACGAGGGCATCGATCGCTAGACCGACTCGCCCACGTTCGAGATGATCGAGCTGACCTGCGTTCCAAGGAAGATCAGGGCGACGATCGCCACGATCGCGATGAGCGCGAGGATGAGGGCGTACTCGGCAAGGCCCTGACCGGAGCCGGCGTCCGGCCGGCGCAGGAGCTGCGACACACGATCGATCACGCTGGTGCCTCCCTCTGGTGCTGTCGACCCTGGCGGTCGAACGAGGGGCTCAGCGTCGCTCGTTGCGGGCGGCGCTCCCAGCCTTGATGTCCGCGCTGTCGGTTGCGTGAGCTTCCGCATCGCGCGGTCCCCAGCTGATCTCGACCCGGGTGCCGGACTCCGTCGACGTGATCTCCACGGCGCCGCCGCTGGCGACAGCCTCCGCACGCATGTCCGCGAGTCCGCGTCCTGGTCTGGCGGTCCGTGCCGGCGCGTCGCCGATGCCGGTGCCGTCATCCGTGACGGACAGGAACTGGCGCGGCGCCGCGCCGAATCGGATCGTCGCGTTCTTCGCGCCCGCGTGGCGAACGACGTTGTCGAGCGCGAGGAGCGCGACGCGAAACGCGGCTCGCTGGCGCGCCGCGGCCATGTGCTCGGTGAGGGTGCGATTCCCGACGCCAACCCATGACGTGTCCGGCTCCTCGATGGTGATCCTGAGGTCGCTCCGTTCCTCGACCCGCTCCGCCAGCCACTCGAGGGCCGCGCCGAGCCCGAACTGCTCCAGGACCACGGACTGCCGAGCGTTGATCAGCTGCTCGACGTCCGCGAGCGCATTGCGGAGATTGGCCGACATGGGATCGCCCGACTGGCCTGCCGCCTCGGCGGCTGCCGCGGCACGGCGCAGCTCCGGGAGGACCAGCGCATGCAGGTCCGCCGCAAGCCGCGCCCGCTCCTCCTCGATGGCACGCCCGCGCTCCTCGGCGGCGGAGGGAAACAGCTCGTCGCGCAGCAGCCGGCCGAAGATGGTGATCGTGGCGCCGCGCCGGGTGAGCGGCTGCACCATGAGCTTTGCCTGGGCGCGCGCCATCGGCCCGGCGAGGTCGCGACCCGCGCCGACGAGTCCCGCGAGCACGGCAAACCCGAATCCGTAGCGGCCGGCGCTACGAACCACCGAGACGTCGCCGGGCGCGGCAACGGCGAGCCCGGCCGCGATCACGACGCCGACGAAGCCCAGCGCGGCGGCACCGGGAATGCCGATCCGCACCCAGGCACGGGTCGTCGTGCGCCGTCGCGCTGCGTAGGCGGCCGCCACGCCCGCCGCCGCGAGGAGCGAGACCATCGTCGCCGGGACCAGCCATGGCCACACCCCCGGGATCGCCGGCGACAGGTCACCAAGGGCACCCTCGAGGGTGCGCAGCAGGCCGTAGGTCCGGAAGGCCGCCAGCCCTGCCGCGCCGACGGCCATGAGCCAGGCCACGGTCGCGCGGCGCCGCACCATGAGGGCGGCCACGCACCAGAACGCGGCGGCGACCAGGCGCCCCAGCCACGACTCGCCCGTGACCGTCTCACCCGGGATCGACAGCAGGAGCCGAGCCGCGAACCCGCCGGCGACGACGATGCCGGCGACGACGATCGAGAACCCGAGATCCGGTGGGATGCGCCGTTCGTCCGCGGCCCCGATCATCGGGTGGCCTCGACCCAGCCCTCGCGCAGGGCCAGCACCGCGAGCTCCGTCCGCGACACCACGCCGTAGCGATCGAACATGCGCCGGAGGTGGCTCTCGACCGTGCGGGTGGAGATCGCGAGCTGCGCCCCGATCTCGTCGCTGCTGGAGCCGCCGGCGAGCAACCGCAGCACCGCGATCTCCCGATCCGAGGGCGCGCGCGGCGTCGAGCGTGCGGCATCGAGGGCCATCGCCGAGAACGCCGTGCCGCCCTCCGCGACCACGCGAACCGCGCGCAGGATCTCATCGACGTCCGATGCCTTGTCCAGGAAGCCCGCGGCGCCGCGCTCGAATGCCGCGCGCATCAGCGACGCGCGATCGAACGAGGTCAGGACGATCGCCCGGCAGCCCGCCGCGCGAGCCGCCGCGACGACCCCGAGCCCGTCGATCCCGGCCTCGAGCTGAACGTCGCACAACGCGACCGTCGGCGCATCCGCGCCGGATCGGCGGACGAGGTCGAGCCCTGCCTCGAGCGTTCTGGCCGTGCCGACGAGCTCGATGGGCGGGTCGCCCGTGTCCTCCCTGATGGCGGCCGCGACAGCAAGCGCGATCGCCGGATGATCGTCGATCACGGCGAGGCGGATGGCATTCACCGCGTCATGATCGCAGTCGCAATCGGCGCGCGGATTGCGTGAATTCGCCTAGCGGACCAGGCGCTCGAACAGGTCGGCCAACGACCGTTCCGGCGAGTCGGTGACACCGCCGTGGACCTCGGAGGGCTGGATCATCGTGCTGGCGGGCGCCGTGACCCAGCGAAACCGCTCCGGGGGCGCCATCTCGGCGATCGGGCCGGCGTCGGATTCGCCGGCGACGATGCGCCGGGTCGCATCGAGATGCGCGCGCACGGTGTCGAGCTCGAGGTCCGGCGCCAGCGCCGCAAGCGCCGCGAGCTGGCGATCGCCGAGCTCGATGCGCGCCGCGAGGTAGCCCCGGGTCCGGCAGAACACGACCACGCCGACGTTCACTGCCTCGTTGCGCTCCACGCGGGGCACGACGCGGAGCACGGCGTACTCGAATGGTTCGCGGGCCGCGGCGGCAGCGCCGGCACCTGTCTCAGGCGGCACGGTTGGCGGCAAGCCGCACCCCCTCGATTGCGTCGACGAGGACCGCACGGGTGCCGACCCGGGTCAGCAGGTAGCGCACGTAGGCATCGCGTTGCGCGTCCGGGTCACCCACCGCGGCTGGCAACGACAGCCAGGCGTCGGGGACGGCGGCGACGATCTCGCGGAGGAGCGGCTCGGTGACTCGTTGCGCCATCCGCTCGTGCGCATCGGCGAGGGAGCCGGCGGCGGGCAGCATGACGTGGTCGCCGATCGTCGTGAGCGGCCGGCGCGCGTGCGCGTCGGCATCGCGCCACGTGTGGTGGATGAACAGCGCGGCGCCGTGATCGATGAGGAACAGCCGGCGATGCCAGGCGAGGAGATTCGGGTTGCGGGGCGACCGATCCGTGTTCGTGACCAGCGCGTCGAACCACACGACGTCGGCAGCGAACGCGGCATCGGGAGGGCCGTCGGCGCGGGCGTTGAAGGACAGCGATCCCGGCAGGAAGTCGAGGCCGAGGTTGATGCCCGGGCTCTTCTCGAGCAGCTCGCCGACCCACGGATCGCCGTCGAGGCCGCCGAGCGACGGATCGATGTCGACCAGCACCAGCTCCGGCACGGGCAGCCCGATGGCGCGGCCGAGCTCGCCGGCGATCAGCTCGGCGACGAGCGCCTTCGGGCCCTGCGCGGCGCCACGGAACTTCACGACATAGAGACCGTCGTCGTCCGCCTCGACGAGGCCGGGCAGCGAGCCTCCCTCGCGGAAGGGCGTGACGTATTTCGTCGCGCGGACGGTGCGCAGGGCGATGGGGCTCGCGTCGGGATGCACGTGCGTAGTCTCGCGTGTCGCTCAGCTCGGCGGGCGCTCGCCGCGTTGCGCGAAGGCAGTTGCCTTCGCGATCCGCTGCGCGCGCGTCTCCGGCCGCACCGCATAGGCGATCTGCGCGAGCTGCTGCTTCCGAACCGACGGCGGCCAGGCCGCCCAGCCCTGGGGCGCCGGCGGCGCGCCGTGGAGGGCGGCCACGAGGTCCGCCGGCATCTCCAGCCGCTCGACGCTGTCGAGGATCGTCCAGTAGCCGTTCGCCTTCGCCTGGTCGATCACGGCGAGCCCCGCGGGCTGCATGCGCCCGCTCGCGATCAGCCGCTCGACGCGGGCCTTGTTCGACGCCGCCCACGGGCTCTTCGCCTTGCGCGGCGCGAAGTAGATCTTGCCGCGCTCGTCATCGACGACGCCGGCGGTCGAGTCCACCCAGCCGACGCACAGCGCCTCCTCGACGGCGGCCTCGTAGTCGAGCCCCACCGGCGCGCCCTTGCGCGCCCGCGCCGTGACCATCCAGACGCCACCAGACGTGGCGTGGTTCGCCTCGAGCCAGGCGCGCCACGCCTCGCGGTTGTGGACCTCGACCATCGGCTTGCCGTCGAGCGCGCTCACCACGCGTCCCCGGGTCGCCAGTCGCAGGAGATCGGCTCGGTGATCTCGAACGGTGGCGAGGTGGGCGTCGGCAGGACGAGGATGTAGCCGTCCTCGTCGGGCGTCGGCTGGAAGGCACCGTCGACGCGCACGCCCGTCGGGCCCTGCCAGATCAGCCAGCCGAGCCGCTGGTAGAACGCCTGCGAGCCGGTGCCCAGGGCGCCGAGATCGAACGCGTGGAGGTGCAGGTTCACGACGCCCATGAGCACCGATCCGAGGCCCTGTCGCTGCAGCGCCGGTGTGACCGCGACGGCCTCGACGTACCCGGTCCGGACGGGCCGGCCCGCGATCTCGAGCGTGCGTTCGACGACCGACGCGTGGCCGACGATCGTGCCATCGACCGCGATGACGATGTGCGTGCCGCCGATGGCGTGCAGCCAGTCGTCCCAGGTGAACCCGCCGTGCTCGTCGCGCTCGAACGCCGCGGTGAGGAGCGCCTGGATCGCGGCCGTGTCGGCGTCCGACAGTTCGGCGGTCGTGACGGTGCGGATTGCGATGGCCGCGGGCTCGGGCACGGTGGAAGGGTAGGGGAGCGCCACCGCCGCCATCCGGTACCCTGTCGCGGACATGCACGCCTACCCGGCCCACCGTCCGATCGACGACTGGGCAGCCACGATCTCCAAGCCGAACGGCTGATCGGCCCCTTCCACTACCAGCGTCGGGGGAAGGGGCGGGACGAGACGCACGAGTGACCGCGCGCCGTGGAAGGCCGCGCGACTCGTGCCGTCCCGCAGGAGCAACGGGAGAGCACTGTCATGCCGATGCCGCATCGAACGTTCGCCCAGGTGGCGAAGCGGCGACTCGTGGGCAAAGAGGGCCGGGACCGCATCAAGGAGGTCCGCGCCCTCATCGACGAGCTGCCTGATTACCGGAACGGTCCGTACGCGGACCTCCGCAAGTCACTGCTGGCGGAGATCGAGGACACGCGCGTCCGGTCCAACGCCGTCCACCGCGATTCGATCGCGGTCCGGCGCGAGGGCGCGGCGCAGATCTGCCTCGTCGGGCCGCCCAATGTCGGCAAGTCGTCCCTGCTGCAGGCGCTGAGCCAGATCCAGATCAGGACGGGCGACTTCCCGTTCACCACGCTGCGGCCCGTGCCGGCGCTGACCCGGATCGGGGGCGTCCTCGTGCAGCTCGTGGAGATCCCCGGGCTCATCGAGGGCGCCACGGAGGACCGCGGCGGCGGGCGCGCGCTGCTCGGCGTGCTCCGATTCGCCGATGCGATCGTCTACTGCGCCCGGCCGTCCGCCGATCCCGAGGAGCTCCGCGCCGTGATGCGGGAGGTGGAGCTGGCCGAGATCGACCTGCCGCACGTCATCGCCGCGACCCGTTCCGACGAATCGCCTCCGGAGGCGCTGGCGCAGCTGCGAGCCGCCTTCCCGGGCGAGCGCATCCTGCCGGTGTCGATCCTGGACGACGCCTCGCTCGAGGCGTTCCGGGAGGTCGTCTGGGGGCTGACCGGGCTGATCCGGGTCTACCTACGCACGAACGGCGAGACCGAGCCGGAACCGGCGGCGCTCCTGCCGGGATCGACGGTCGCCGACGTCGCGGATTCCATCCACCACGACCTCGCGGCTTCGTTCGTGGGCGCCCGCATCTGGGGCCCGTCTGCGCGATTCGACGGGCAGAAGGTCGGGCGTGACCAGCCCGTCCACGATGGCGACATCGTCGAGATCCTCAAGCCGATGTAGGTCGTCCGTCGAAGCGCCGGTCGGATTTCGATCCATCCGGCTCTGGTCGCGCGGCCCCGCCCGCGCTTCGATGGGCAGGATCGGAGGCAGGACATGGCGAACGTGCTCATTGTGCATGCCAGCCGGCATGGCGCCACGCAAGGCATCGCCGACCGGATCGGTCGCGTGCTCGAATCCGAGGGACACGACGTGACCGTCGCGGCCGCGGCGACCTCACCGTCGGTCGGCGGGCGAGACGCGGTCATCGTCGGCAGCGGCGTCTACATGGGCAGCTGGCTGGACGACGGCATCGAGTTCCTGCGCGCCAATGGCGGGGTCCTGTCGAGCCGGCGGGTCTGGGTGTTCAGCAGCGGGCCACTGACGGCGTCGACGACGTATGACGCATCGAAGGAACCGATCGAGAATGCGCTCGGCCCGGCCGAGGGGCCAGGCAGCGGCGGCCGGCGCAAGCTCGAGGAACACCTCGCGGTCATCGCGCCCCGCGAGCACCGCGTGTTCGCCGGCGCCTACGACCCGACAGGCTCGCCGAAGAGCATCGCCGAGCGCTTCGTGCGCATCATGCCGACCTCGAAGAACATCCTGCCGCCGGGTGACTACCGCGATTGGACGGCCATCGAGGCCTGGGGGCACGAGATCGCAGCCACGCTGGGTGCGCCCGTCGCCGCCGGCTGAGCCGAGGCTCCCAGGGGCCGGGCACCGCGGGGACCGAGTTCAGCCTCCCCGATCGGGACTCCACCGGTACTGCACGTCGGGCTGGTGCTCCTCGTTGTTCGACTCGTCCCCGAAGCGGACGACGGTGAACCCGTTGCGCTCATAGAACCGGCGCGCGCGGGCGTTCACCTGGAAGGTCCAGAGAAGCAGTCCGTCGGGCTGGCGCTCCTTTGCCTTCGCGAGGAGATGCCGGCCGATGCCCTCGCCGAGGTGGTCCGGGTCCACGTACAGCTGCTCGAGCCAGCCGGGCTCGATCGTCGCGAAGCCGAGGATCTCCTCCGGTCGCCCGGCGGGCACGGCGACCCACGTCTCCATCTCGGGCACGAGCCGAGCTCGGACCCACTCGCGGACCTCGCTGTCCGTATGCGCAAGCGGGAACGCATAGGTCGCGTGGAACGAGCGCAGGAACACATCCGCGACGGCGGCTGCGTCCGCCGGCTCGGCGCGCCGGATCGTGATCAAGCTGCGGTCCCTCGACCCGCTGCGGTCCCGCGACCCGCTGCGGTCCCTCGACCCGCTGCGGTCCCTCGACCCGCTGCGGTCTCCGATGTCAGCCCCATTGACATCTCCTCGCCTTCGAAGGCGTCAAGGTTGGCGCTTGTCGCACGAATGTCCTCTCCGAAGGCGCGATCGTGCGGCGTTGGGCCCGGTCGGATGGTGTCGCGGCTCCGGCGCGCCGCCCAGCGTCGCGTTCGGCGCGCCCTGGCCCCGGAATTGTCAACTCCAGTGACGTCGGTCACCTGAAGCCCCGGCGCGGAGCCCGACGTTCAACCCGGTGCGGCCTCGTGGGCAGGTGCGGCCGCGTGGGCCGGGGCAACCACGGGAAGCTTGTTGCGCATCCCGGCATCGATCGCGTACGCGGTCTCGACGCCCGACCCGATCGCGCCCTCGATCCAGCGTCGCTCGAGGCGGGAGCACGCGTCGCCAGCGAACCACACGCGATGCACGGGCCGGCGGATGTCGTCGAAGAAGCGCCCGGTCATCTCGTACGGCCGGAACAGCGGCCCGATGCCGCCGCCGTGCCGGTCGAGCGCCCAGTCGTGGGAGACGCCGAACTCGAAGGTCTCCTTCGCCTCCGGGTGGATCTTCGCGAGGTCCTCGAGCGCCTGGGCGATGCGCTGCTGCTCGTCGAGCATCGAGTACGCCATCGAGTCCTGCTCCCAGGCATATGAGGCGATGATCACGCCCTTGTCGATCGAGGGGTCCTGGCCGGCGGGCGTGTAGACCACGTTCCGGATCGCGAGGTCCGTGACCGTGACCCCGGACGTGATCGCGTAGTCCTCCGCCCACCAGCGGCGGCTGAACTGCATGAAGATCTTGTGCGCGCGGCCGTAGTAGACGTTCCGGATCGTGAACCACTTGTCGACGTCGAGGCCGCTGATCTCCATGTGCCGCAGCAGCACCAGCGGCACCGTGAGGATCACCTCGTCCGCCTTGACGAACGATTCGGTGCCCACCGCATCGTGGTAGCGGACGACGACCTCGCGCGGATGCTGCTCGATCGCGTGGACCTCCGCGCCGAGCCGCGTCGCGTCCATCAGCGCCGGCGCGAAGGCGTGGGGCAGCGCGTCCGATCCGTCGACCATGTACTCGAGGTCGCCGAACACGTCGTCGTACCAGTGGGCGAACCACTCGACGAGCGAGAAGTGGAACCGGCCCTCGATGTTGAACAGCGGGCCCAGCAGCCAGAGCGCCTGCTCGCTCACACCCCGTTCCAGGAGGTAGCCCAGCAACGAGTAGCGGTCGTACTGCTCGATCACCGCGGCCCAGCCGCCGGGCTGGCCGACGAGGTCGATCAGCGGCTGCATGACGTCGTGCAGGAGCTTCGTTGGCTCCTTGCCACGCTCACCTTCGGGCAGGCCGACGTCGAAGCTCTTCGCCGTGAACTCCGAGCGGCGGACGCCGCGGCCCTGGAGGTACACGAACGTGTCCGGATCGTCCATCCCGAACGGCTTCGTGGGCAGCTTGAACCGCTCGTGGATCAGGTGCTGGCCGAGCCGATGCTGGCGCGGGAAGCGCATCGCCCCGAACTCGCCGTACATCTTCCCGGCGAACCCGCGGTAGGTGAAGATGCGGCCGCCGAGGCGGTTGCGCGCCTCGAGGAGCGTGACCCGGTGGCCCGCCTCCTTGAGCAGCAGCGCGGCGGTCAGGCCGGCGATCCCGGCGCCGACGATGGCCACGTGGCGGCGCGGCCCGTCGCCGTGGAGGCCGTCCCTGAGCACGTCGAGGAGATCGATGGGCGCGGTCGTCGTCATGCGCGCAGGGTACCGGCCCTGTCGGCGCTCCTTACACTCCCCCCGTGGCCCTCATCTCGACCCGCGCCCTCACGAAGCGGTATGGCTCGCACGTCACCGCACTCGATTCGCTCAGCCTCGACGTCGAGCCGGGCATCGTCGGCCTCGTCGGGTCGAACGGGGCCGGGAAGTCCACGCTGATCAAGATCCTCCTCGGCCTCATCTCGCCCACGTCCGGTGAGGCGACGGTGTTCGACATGGATGTGCGCACTCGTGGGACCGATATCCGCCAGCTCGTCGGCTACATGCCCGAGCACGACTGCCTGCCGCCCGACAGCACCGCCACGGACTGGGTCTCGCACCTCGCGCTGATGTCCGGGCTGCCGCGCACCGCGGCCCGCGAGCGGACCGCGGAGGTCCTGCGCCATGTCGGGCTGTACGAGGAGCGGTACCGGGCGATCGGTGGCTACTCGACCGGCATGAAGCAGCGCGTCAAGCTCGCCCAGGCGCTGGTCCACGATCCGAAGCTCCTGCTGCTCGACGAGCCCACGAACGGGCTCGACCCCGCGGGCCGCGACGAGATGCTCGAGCTCGTCCAGCGGACCGGCACGGAGTTCGGGATGGCGGTGATCGTCGCGTCCCACCTGCTCGGCGAGATCGAGCGCGTGTGCTCGTACCTCGTCGCGATCGAGGCCGGCCGCCTGCTGCGCTCGGCGCCGCTCGGCACGTTCACGGAGGGCACCGGCACCCTCGCGGTCGAGGTCGAGGACGGCAGCGCGGGCCTGGTCAAGCGCCTCGCGGAGCAGGGCTTCGCGACGGCGACGGATGGGCGCGCCGTGCTCGTGGCCCTTGACGGCGATCGAACGTACGACGCGGTCCGCGACGCGGCGGTGGACCTCGGACTGGCCGTCGTGCGCATCGAGCCCCGCCGGCACCGCCTCGAGGACCTCTTCCGCGACGATCCGGAAGGCCATGCCGTGCCGGCCGCATCGGTGGCGTCGACGTGACCGCCGAGACCGGCTCGATCTACGACCTCGGCTACCGCCGCTACGAAGGCCCGCGGCTCGGTCGGGCGCATGCGATTCGATCCCTGTTCTGGCATTCCCTGCGATCGACCTGGGGCATCGGTCGCGGCGCGCGGGCCAAGATCGCGCCGATCGCGCTCGCATTCCTCGCGGCATTCCCGGCGGTTGCCATCCTGGCCGCGCAGGCGCTGCTTCGGCAGTTCCCCGGCGGTGAAGGCTTCCAGCGCGAGCTCCCGGTGCGCTACGAGACGTACGCGAGCACGATCGGCATCTTCGTGATCCTGTTCTGCGCCGCACAGGCGCCGGACCTGTTCGGGCGGGACCAGCGCCACAAGCTGCTGGCGCTGTACTTCGCCCGGGCGCTCCGACGGACCGACTACACGCTGGCCCGGATCGCGGGGTTCATGGTCGCGATCTTCATCCTGCAGCTCCTGCCGCAGGTGCTGCTCTTCCTGGGCCAGGTGCTGCTGTCGACGGATGTCGGCAAGGGCTTCCTCGACGAGGCGCCATCGCTCGCCAGGGCCGCGGTCCAGGCCATCTTCACGGCCGGCCTCCTCGGCGGCCTGTCCATGGCGGTCTCCGCGTTCACGCCTCGGCGCGCCTACGCCGTCGCCGGGATCATCGCGCTGTTCGTCATCCCGACCATCGTCACGGGCATCGTCGTGGGCTTCGGCTCCGAGGACCTGGGCCGGTGGCTGATCCTGCTGAGCCCGACCTCGGTGCTCGCCGGCACGAACGCGCTCGTGTTCGACACGACGATCACGAGCGATGGCGGGATCGTGCCCTTCATCCCGGCGTGGGCCTACGTCACGGCGGCGCTCCTGGGCACCGCCGGGTCCATCCTCGTGGCGATCCGGCGGTTCCGGGGGCTCTCGGTATGACCGCGAACCCGCTCGCTCCGACGCCGACGGCGCCCAACGCCGCAGCGCCCGGGCAGCCGGTTCCGGCGAATGCCGCGATCGTCCTCGAGCGCGTCTCACGCTGGTACGGCAACGTCGTCGCGATCAACGACGTCAGCTTCGCGGTCGGGCCGGGCGTCACCGGTCTCCTGGGCCCCAACGGCGCCGGCAAGTCCACCCTGCTGCACATGCTCGCGGGGCTGCTCAGACCGTCGGCCGGTCGCGTGCTCGTCGGTGGCCAGCCGGTGTGGCGCAATCCGGGCATCTACCGCACGCTCGGCCTCGTCCCGGAGCGCGAGGCCGTCCACGACTACCTCACCGGGACCGCGTTCGTCGAGCTCGCTGCGCGGCTTCATCGCCTGGCGGATCCGCGCGCCGCCGCGGCGCGTGCCATCGACACCGTGGACCTTGCCCAGGCGGCGGGCCGCCCCGTCGGCACCTACTCGAAGGGGATGCGCCAGCGAGTGAAGATCGCGGCGGCGCTCGTCCACGATCCGTCGACCCTGCTGCTCGACGAGCCGTTCAACGGCATGGACCCGCGCCAGCGGCTGCACATGATGCAGCTGCTCCGATCCATGGCCGCCGCGGGCCGGACGATCCTGTTCTCGTCGCACATCCTCGAGGAGGTCGAGCGGCTCGCCGACCAGGTCCTCGTGGTCCATGCCGGTCGCCTCGCGGCGGCGGGCAACTACCGCCAGATCCGACGCCTGATGACGGATCGACCGCACACGTTCCGCGTTCGGTCGTCGGACAACCGGCGCCTTGCCGCCGCCTTCCTCGGCGAACCGTCCGTGTTCGGCGCGGAGCTGCACGACGGCCAGCTCATGGTGCGGGTCGCCGAGTACAGCGGGTTCACCCGGATCGTCGCGAAGGTCGCCCGGGCGAGCGACGTGTCGCTCTTCGAGGTCGCCCCGACCGACGATTCGCTCGAGAGCGTCTTCGCCTACCTCGTGAGCCGCCGATGATCTTCCTGGAGATCGCCCGGGTGACCGTGCGCGGCCTGCTCGGTCGGCGGCGGACCATCCTGCTGGTCCTGCTGGCCGCGGTTCCGGTGCTCGTCGGGCTGCTCGTCCATGCCAACCAGGGCAGCCTGGTGGCCGTCGGCGCGACGGTCGACGCGCTCGTCGTCCGGATCATCCTGCCGCTCGTGGCGCTCGTGTTCGGGACCGCGGCGCTCGGTTCCGAGCTGGAGGACGGGCTTGCCGTCCACCTGCTCACCAAGCCCATCGGTCGATCGACGATCGTCCTGGCGAAGACGGCCGTGGCAGGCTCGCTGACCGCCGCGCTCGTCGTGCCCTCGACCGCCATCACCGCGCTGCTGATCGCGCCGGCGAGCGCGGCCGGCGCGGACACCGTGGCGCTTGCCGTCGGCGCGCTCGTCGGGTCGTACGTGTACGCCGCGATCTTCGTCGCGCTGGGCGTCGTCACGAGTCGCGGGCTGATCGTGGGGCTGGGGTACGCCCTGATCTGGGAGGGCCTGCTCGCGGGCCTCCTGCCGGGCAGCCAGGTCTTCAGCGTGCGCGAGTACGTGCGCGGCATCGCGAGCGTGATCTCACCGGGGGTCCTCGCGTCCGTCGTGGGCTCCGCAGGATTCCTGTATGCAGCGATCGCATTGGTGGCCGCGGTTGCGGTCGCCGCGTACCGCCTTGCCCGGTTCGAGGTTCGCGGCGGCGACTGACACCGCTGCCGCAACGGGAATGGCCGCCGGACGGCCCGTTATGAAGCCGCGGGCGCCCCGCTCGTCTTCACCGAGTTCGTGAGCTTGGCGTCGTTGACGTCGTGGACGTAGCAGGTGAACGTCCGATCGCCCTGGTTCCACGAATCGAGCGAGGGCTTGAAATAGCCCATGTCGAGCGTCGTGTTCGTATCGTAGGACTCGCCAACGTACGTCTCGAAGGCCGGCGCGCACGTGGTCGACAGGTAGTCCGTGACGGAGATCGCGAGCGGGTACGTGTCGCCACCGGTGTACTCGCCGGTGAAGATCACCTCGGCGTCATGCGCCTCCGTGCACTCGTGCTTCTCGACGGTGGAGACCTCCGTGGTGGTCGGGACGTCGAAGCACGTGCCCACGGCCAGGTCGTCCGCGGACTGGTTGTTCCGAACCGCCCACAGGACGCCGACGAGGATGAGCGCAAGCACGCCGACGCTGATGTACGTGCGCAGCTTGCCGGGCTTGGCCGGAGGCGGGGGAGGTGGATCGACCGGAGCGGGTGGTTCCAGGGTGTCCATGTGCGGCAGCTTCGTCATGGTGGCGCAGGGTAGCGGGCTGGGGCGACCTAGGAGCAGCCCTTCTTCCGCTGGCCCGCGACCGACAGGAGCACGGCGGGACTGTCGACCGAGACGCCGCCGACGCTGACGCGGGCCAGGAGCACGAAGGTGCCCGGCTGGACGGCGCAGACGGTCCACTGCGCCGTCCGGGGGCGTCCCGGCGCGATGCTCGTGAGCACGATCGTGTCCGCGCCTCGGATCCGGAGGCCGGTGGTGTCCGCCCGGAGCGAGACCGTGACCGTGGGGATCCGACTGGTGCCGCCGTTCACGACCGTTGCGGTCGCCTTGACGGTGTCGCCGACGCGGGCGGACGTGCTCGAGATGGCCAGCCGCACGGACACCACGACGTCCGCCACCCGGACCGTCGCGGTCAACGATGTGGAATCCGCGCTCGCGAGCCCGCCGACGGCAACCGCCAGCAGCATCGCCGCGGCCGCCGAGCCTGCGAGGCGTGGCCGGCGACGGATCACGACGGGCGCCGGGAGACCGAGATCGAGAAGCGGCGTCGCAGCAGCCACAGCACGACGACGAGCAGGACGACGCCGACCACCACCAGGATCCACGGGTGCTCGGCGAGGAAGCGGAAGAGCTGGCGCAGGAAGGCATCGAGGGCGCTCGATGGCGCGACCGTGAAGCTCAGGCGAGCCGCTGCCCCGGCGCCGACGGATGCGCCGGTGGCTGCACCCACGATCTGGGGCCCGACGAGCGCCGTGTACTCGCCCGGCTCGGCGTCGGTCGGGATGGTGAGCCGGGATTCGACCGCCTGCGAGCCGTTGACGTCCAGGCTGAACGAGGCGGGCGTGAACGTGAACCAGGCCGCCGGGGGCCGGAGCGTGGACTGGCCGTCGACGTAGGAGACGGCGATGACGTACGAGGTGGGTTCGGTGCCCGGGTTGCGGACGCCGAAGGTCGGCAGGCGGTACTCGCCCCCGGGCACCAGCACCTCGCGGACCGCGATGCTGCCCACGTCGATCGACACGGCCTTTCCGGCGAACGCCGGTGCCGCGCCCACGAGGAGCGCGGCACCGAGTCCGAGGAGGAGCGCGAGACGGCGTCGGCGACGCATGCGGTCCGAGTGTGCTCCTGCGGTCCCAGCTACGGAAGCGTTGGGCAGGCGATGAAGCCCCCGGCATCGGGCGCGAGGCACACGTTGCCGGCGAGGTAGGCCTCCATCTGGTCCTGGAACATCGGGATGTACACGCTGATGAACGCGCTCGCGAGGCTGCACGAGAAGCCGCCGGTGAGCTGGATGTCCGCGGACTCGAGGCCCGTGACGTTCACGTTGCCAACTGCGATGTAGTTCGTCGGGCCGCCCGGGGTCGGGTAGCTTTGGAACGTCATCGTGTACGTGCCGCTCAACGTGGCGACGGCGCCGTTGGCGCTGTCCACGGTGACGTCGCAGCTGACACCCGAGTACGTCATCGGAATGGCCTGCAGCGTCGACACGTCGATCGTGGCAGACCCGTTCCAGGCATCGCCACCCGCAGCCGTGGTCGTCACGTTGGTCGCGTTGACCTCGACCTGCGGAAGCGGGTTGCTGGGCACGCCCCCGGCGCAGGCGATCACCGGGTCGCCGGTGCACGTGGCCGGGACGTCGTAATCGCGCGTCGGCGGCAGCAGGTAGGCAGCCGCCGCGTCGGCCGTCGGCTGGTCGGCCGTGATCGGCTCGAGCACGATCGGCGGCGTCACGACGGAGGTGGCGAGGTAGTTGATCGACATGCTCATGACCTGGCCGGCGCCGGAGCTGCCGGGGCAGGCCGTCCAGATCCGCGCGACGTGGTCGACCGTGGCGGCCGCGCCGAGCGTGCCGAGCTCCTTGCTCCCGGTCGAGAGCGTGGTGCTGGTCGCGGCGTTCTGGTTCTCAAGCGCAAGGTGGTAGCCGTCGGTGCCGAGCGTGTCGGCGCAGGTCGCACCCGAATCGACGAGGCCCCATGTGGCGCCCGTGCCGGTCGCGTCCGTGCCGCTGGCCATGATGGTCGCGTCGGCATCGCCGCAGTTCGTGACCGTGATCCCGGGGGCGCCGGCCTGGTTCTCCGCACCGAGGGCCAGCGTGCCGAAGTCGACCGCGCCGGTCGAGAGCTCGATGCACGCGGCGGCCGCGGAGACGGTCACCTGCGCGTCGACCTGTCCGTTGTCGGCCGCAAGGCCGGGCGTTGCGCCGAGGACGAGCCCCAGCATGGATGTCGTCACCGCGAGGATCGATCCTCGACGGCCCGCCCGGCGAAGGTGCCGGACGGAATCGCGCGTGCCTTGCATCGCAGCCTCCCTGGAGTTGGTGGTACCCACGCTCCGGAGGGTTCCAGCACCGCGTTGCAGATCTGTGGCATCGGCCTCACGCCGTTCCACACTCCGCGCAACCCGCGATTCGCCATCCACCGGTAGGGTTTCCGGACCCACGCCAGGAGGCTCCAGCCATGGACAAGATCACGCCGTTCCTCTGGTTCGACATCGGCAAGGCCGAGGAGGCCGCCCGCTTCTACACCTCGCTCATCCCGAACAGCCGGATCGTCGAGGTCCAGCGCTCGCCGGCGGAGACGCCGAGCGGGCCCGAGGGCATGGTCCTGACGGTCGAGTTCGAGCTCGACGGCCGGTCGTTCATCGCGCTCAACGGCGGACCCGAGTTCCAGTTCACCGAGGCGGTGTCGCTGCAGATCGAGTGCGACGGCCAGGCCGACGTGGATCGCTACTGGGACGCGCTCATCGCCGACGGCGGCGAGGCCGGGCCGTGCGGCTGGCTCAAGGACCGCTACGGGCTGTCGTGGCAGGTCACGCCGAAGCGCCTGTTCGAGATGTACACGAGCGGCGATGCGGACGGTGCGCGGCGGGCGATGCAGCAGATGCTGACGATGTCGAAGCTCGACCTCGAGCCGCTGGAGCGGGCGTTCGCGGGCGACGCGGTCGGCTCGACCGGTCGCTGATCCGCGTCGGACGCCGCGCGCTATCGTCGGCCACGTGAAGACCCTCGCCGCGCTCGTCGGGCCGCTCGTCATCGGGGCGATCGGCAGCATTCCGACGGCCCGCGCCATCCCGACCTGGTACCGCTCGCTCGACAAGCCGGCGTGGAACCCGCCGAACGCCGTCTTCGGGCCCGTGTGGACGACCCTCTACGTGCTGATGGGCGTCGCGCTCGCGCTCGTGCAGCGCGCGCCCCAGGGCCGAGGGCGTGCCGTGGCGCAGGCCCTGTTCGGGCTGCAGCTCGCGCTGAATCTCGCCTGGAGCTTCGTGTTCTTCGGCAGCCGCAATCTGCGCGGGGCGCTCGCGGTGATCGCGGTGCTGTGGGTGTCGATCCTGGCGACGGTCGTGGCCTTCGCCGGCGTGCGCCGGAGCGCCGCGCTACTCCTGCTCCCGTACCTGGGCTGGGTCAGCTTCGCGTCTGCGCTCAACGCCGAGATCGCGCGGCGGAATCCCGCGGCCTGACGCGGGCCCTGCGGGTCGTGCTCGCCGCGAGGATCGGCCCGTGCTGATCATCGTCCCGCCATCGGAATCGAAGCGTCCGCCGGCGGCGGCCGGCGCGCCCGTCGACCTCGATCGACTGTCCTTCCCGGAGCTGACCGCGACGCGGCGGACCATCGCCGATGCGCTCGTGCGAACGAGCGGCGATCTCGACGCGTTCCGGCGGCTGCAGGTTCGGCCAACGAAGGCGCCCGAGGTGGCGGCGAACACCCATCTGTTCGAGCTGCCCGCCGTGCCGGTGCTCGAGCTGTACACCGGTCCGCTCCACGACGGGCTCGATTCGGCCGGGTTGTCCCGTGCGGCTGCCGAACGGGCCCAGGGCAGCCTGGTCGTCAACTCGGCGCTGTGGGGGCTCCTGCGTCCGTCGGACCGCGTGCCGCCGTACCGGCTGCACGTCTGCGCGCACCTGGTCGGCCTCGAGGACATCGAGCCACTGTGGCGCGAGAGCGTGCCGGACGTGCTCGCCAAGGCCGCCGGACCCGCGGGCGTCGTGGTCGACCTTCGCTCGCCGACGTACCAGGCGACCGGCAGGCCGGCGGGGCTCGGCGATCGGACGGTGACGCTGCGCGTCGACCTGGGACCGCGCGGTGACCGGATCGGTGACGTCGTGGCCAAACGCGTCAGGGGCGAGGCAGCTCACCACCTGCTCGAGCGCGGCGTGGACCCGCAGGATGCCGGCGAGCTCGCGGCGGTGCTCGCCGCCCGCTGGCCGGCTCGCCTGGCGCCGCCGGACCGCGCCGGCCACGCCTGGACGCTCACCCTCTCGATCGACTGATCCACCGGCCGCGAGAAACTGCCCGATCGGTCATTGGCGCACGGACGGCAGGGAGCCACACTCCACGGGTCATGGGGCATGGCCGAACGCTCGAGGAGCTGGTCGCCGCCCAGCGACCGAGCAACCACGTGCCGGATCAGGCACGGAGCGCCGCCACCGCCGCCACCGCCGACGCCGCGATGACGCCGGTGCAGCGACGTGTCCTGTCGCTGCAGCGGAGCGCCGGGAACGCCGCGGTGGTGCAGGCGATTCGGCGATCCGTGGGCGCGCGACGGCGTCCGACCGTCCAGCGGGACAAGGCTCCCGCCTGGGTGGGCAACCTGCAGAAGGAGTTCAAGTCGCTCTTCCCGAAGGAAAAGCTCATGCAGCGGGTCGTCATCAAGGACTACTCGAAGCTCAACCAGAAGCTGCAGGGTGCGCCGTACGGCGCCTGGACCCAGTCGACGACCGAGATCTTCGTCCGCGACCCCGCCAATCTCCCGGGCGGCGGGACGAGCAGCGAGAAGGGCGTGATGCAGTACGTCCTGCAGCACGAGGCCAACCACATCCGCCAGTTCTCGACCTCGAAGGGACCGCCGAAGACCTGGGCGAAGATGCTCGACTTCGAGATCCAGGCGTACACGAACGACAAGAAGTGGCTCGCCGCCAACGCCGCCACGGAGATCCCGGACAAGGACGTCCGCGATCAGATCATCAAGGGCGTCGATGACAGCCTGCAGGAGGCGCTGCGGCTCAAGAAGGAGGCGGCCCGGGAGAAGCAGCCGGAAACCTTCCTGTGGAACGAGCTCAAGGCGGCCGAGCTGATCCCGCAGGACGCGGACAAGGATCCGCTCCAGCTGTACAAGCAGCCCTGACCGGCCTCGATCGACGCCCGCTGGTCGGTATCGCGGGCACCGATACTGTCGCGATGCCACGAATCTCGAGCGGGCGCACCGTCGACGGTGTGCCGGCGCCCGCGCTGCTGCTCGGGTCGATCGTGTCGATCCAGATCGGCGCGGCGATCGCGGTCCAGCTGTTCCCCGCGATCGGGCCGGTGGCGACGACGTTCCTCCGGCAGCTGATCGCCTCGGTCCTGCTCGTCGTGGTCTTCCGCCGGAGCATCGATGCCACGGCTCGCCGGCACGCCGGCTGGATCGTCTTCCTCGGGTTCACGATCGCGGCGACGAACCTCAGCTTCTACGGCGCGATCGACCGGATCCCGCTCGGCCTCGCGGTCGCGATCGAGTTCGTCGGTCCGCTGGGCCTGGCCGCCGCGACGTCGCGCAAGCGGCTCGACTTCGCCTGGATCGGGCTCGCTGCGGTCGGGCTCGGGCTCCTGGTGCCGGAGATCGGGAGCAGCCTCGACCCGCTGGGCGTCGGCCTGGCGCTCGTGGCCGGCGCGGGCTGGGCGACGATGGTGCTGCTCAACCGCCGGCTCGGCCGCCTCGTGACGGGCCACGCGGGCCTGGCGCTGGCGATGGTCGCGGCGGCCACGTTCGCCCTGCCGGTCGAGCTGGTTGCCGGTGGCCTGCAGCGGCTGGATCTCGGGCTGCTGGGCGCCGCGGCGGTGGTCGCGGTGCTGTCGACGGCGTTGCCGCTGTCGCTCGAGTTCGAGGCACTCAAGCGCGTGACGCCGCGCACGTACGGCATCGTGATGACCCTCGAACCGGTCGCGGCCGCCGTGGCCGGCGCGGTGCTCCTCAGCCAGGGGCTGGATCCGAAGCTCGTGCTGGCGGTGGTGTGCGTGACCATCGCCGCGCTCGGCGTGACGCTCAGCGACCGCCGAAACGTGCTTGGATAGCGGGTGATGCCACTCCGGATCGGGATCGTCGGCTGCGGGGACGTGGCCGCGCGCCATTACCTGCCGGCCCTCGAGGGCGTGGCGAGCCTCGCGTCCGTGGTGGCGCTCGCGGACCCACGCGAGGGCGCCGCGGAAGCACTTGCCGCGTCCATCGCGACCTGGGCGCCGGGCGTGCAGGCGTATCGCGCGGTCGAGGCGATGCTCGGCGACCAGGAGCTCGACGGGGTGTTCGACCTCACGCCCGCGCCGCTCCATGGCGCCGTGAACGAGGTGATCCTCGACAGCGGCGTCGCGCTGTTCAGCGAGAAGCCGCTCGCCGGCGGCCTGCCCGCCGCGGACGCGCTCATCTCGCTTGCGAAGGAGCGTGGCGTGCTCTTCCAGTGCGCGACGGGTTCGGCGGTCACGCCCCGGATGCGCTGGCTGCGCGACCTGGTGGATGGCGGCACTCTGGGCCATCCGACCCTTGCCGTCGCCCACCACGCGGACCCGGGTCCCGCGGCGTGGCGCGAGTACACCGGCGACCCGACCCCGTTCTATCGCGATGGCGTCGGACCGCTGTTCGACCACGGCGTGTACCGGCTGCACGAGATGACGACGGTGCTCGGGCCGATCGCGCGCGTCCAGGCCATGGGCTCCATCGCGCTGCCGACCCGGCAGATCCTCGGCGGCCCGAAGACGGGGCAGACCATCGAGGTCACGACCCACGATCATGTCCTCGTGCACCTGGAGTTCCGCTCGGGGGCCCTGGGCCAGCTGCTCGCCAGCTTCGCCGCCCACGACACGCTCGCGCCGTGGCTGGAGATCCAGTTCGAGCGCGGAGCGGTGAGCTTCGGCGGCAAGTCGTGGGAGCGCGACGCGCCGGTCAGCCTGTTCGACCCGGACGCCGGCGAATGGCGGGCCGCGACGGAAGCCCCGGTCGACCAGGTCGGCACCGTCGAGGCGGGCGCGCAGCATTTCATTCGCTGCCTCGCCGGCCTCGAGCGCTCCATCCTGACGGCGGAGCACGCGCGTCACGTGCTGGAGGTCATGCTGCTCACCTACGAATCGATCGCGGATGGCCGCGCCCACGACACCACGACGGCGTACTGAGCGATGACTCGACACGCGATTGCCGCGGCCCTGGCGGCGGCCCTGGCGCTGCTCGTGAGCGCGTGCGGCGGCACGCCCGCGGCAACCCCGCCGGCGACGGCGGAGCCCGCAACGGCGCCCGCGGAATCACCCGCCGGATCCGTCGCGACCGGCTACGCGCCGGACACGCTGCTGTCGATCATCGAAGGACCGCTGCGCGTGCGCTCGAAGCCGAGCGTGAACCCCGATTCCGAGAAGTTCACGCCGCTCCTCGACACCGGCCAGCGGGTCTACGTCATCAGCGGGCCGGTGGCGGACGGCACGGGTTACAACTGGTACCTGGTTCGGCCGGTCGCCAGGCGCGTGACGCAGGACGGCTGGATCTCCGTCGCCGCCCGCGACGGCACGCCGTGGGCAGAGCCGGCCGCCGTCGACTGCCCTCCGACCACCACGCTCGCCGACATCGGCGCGCTGGATCCAGCGCTCCGCATCCCGTGCTACGGCGGCCGCGAGCTCACGTTCACCACGACGGTCGTGTGGGGCGGGCTGTGCGGCGATGGCGTGCTCTTCTCGAAGCCGGACTGGATGGCGGGCTGCCTCACGACGTTCCGGTGGGGCGGCAAGGCCTCGAGCGTGATCGTGGCCGTGCCGCCGGAGCTCCAGGGCGCGGTGGGCTCCCACAAGGCCGGCGACACGCTCAAGGCCACGGTCACCGCGCACCTCGATGACCCGGGGGCGACAACGTGTGCCCCGAAGGATGGGGTCGGCGGCGATCCGGTGATCGTGGCGGCGACCGTCATCCTCGACTGTCGTGCGATGTTCGTGGCCACATCCTTCGAGGCGAAGTAGGCGCGCCTGCAACCCCCGGTTCCCTAGGTTCGGGGGATGGACGAGGCCGCAGTCCGAGATTCGGCCGCGCAGTTCGGCGACGCGCTCGTCGCCGGGAACGTCGACGCCGCCATCGAGCACCTGAGCGAGGAGCTCAAGCGCAACCTCGGCGAGGTCGTCGCACTGCTCCCGCTGCCCGCGACCGAGGTCGAGATCGCCTCGGTGGAGCGCGGGTCGTCGGCGCTGATCCTGCAGCTCCACGTGGTCGGCGAGACGGCCGACGACGAGCTCCAGACGCGCTGGAAGGACCGCGACGGGACCCCGCGCATCGTCGAGATCAGCCACCTGTCGCGCACGGAGCGCGCGCCCGCGCCCGCGCCTGAGCCCGGAGGCGAAGCCGACAACGAGGCCTCCGGACCGCCGGAAACCGCCGCCGGACCTTCCGCCGAGTAGGGCAGCGGCTAGGAGCGCGTCCCCGTCACGAGCCGCTCCCGGTCGAACATCGGGGCGACGATGCGCCAGCCCTGCGTGTCGATGGCGACCAGCACGGCGCCGATCACCACGAACATGGTCGGGGTCGCGTGGACGACGTCGAAGGCGAGGACCACCGCGCCGAGCAGGAGCGGCAGGCTGCCGAGGATGCTCAGCTGCTGCGCGACCCGCGCATCCGCGGTTCGGGTGGAGATCGCGAGGCCGATCCATGTCGTCGCGGCCGCCAGGAGCGGCGTGTAGACGAGCTGCACGATGAGGGTCTGGCTCTGGTAGATCGCCGCGGAGATCGCGGGCTGGGCGAACACCCCGACAGCGACCAGGAAGATCACGTACACGAGGTACGCGATGGCGATCGATGGCAGGAGCGCCGCCAGCGCCTTCCCGACGATGAGCTCCTCGCGGGTGATCGGGGTCGTCAGCACCGGCTCGAGCGAGCCCTGCTGGCGCTCGCCGGTGATCGCGTGGGCCGCGAGCGTCGCGGGCACGAGGATGGGGATCCCGAGCAGGTACAACAGCTCATTGCTGTGCTGCAGGTAGCCGGCGGCAGCCGCCGACGAACCGAAGATTGCGATCATCGGCTGGAGCAGGAAGACGACCGGGTAGATCGCGATGGCGACGAGGACGGAGCGGTTGCGCCGGTACTCCCGAAGCTCCTTGCGCGTGATCGCCCAGACGCGGCGCCGGTTCACGGTCCGGAGGCCCGACAGGCCGCGCGACAGCAGGATCATCGACCCGCGACCTCCACGTCCTCGGCCACCAGCTCGAGGTAGACGTCCTCGAGCGAATGGCGCTCCTGCGCGACGCTGAGCACATCGGCGCCCGCCGCGACGAGCGCCCGCGTGACGGCCGGTGCAGCCTGCTCCGCGTCGCTCACGGTCAGGTCGTAGCTCGACGCCGCGACGGGATGCCAGGCCGTCACGCCGGGCTGCCCGTCGAAGACCTTGCCCGGGTCGACGAGCGCCTCGCGCGTCCGGACGACCAGCGACGGAGCGAAGAGCCGGTCGCGCAGCTCCGCCGGCCGGCCGATGGTCTGGAGGGTCGTGTTCAGGATCGCCACGCGATCGCACAGGCGCTCGGCCTCGCCGAGCCGGTGCGTCGTCAGGAAGATGGTCGTGCCTCGTTCACGAAGCCCGGAGATGAGGTCATGGACCTCGCGCGCCGCGACGGGATCCAGTCCGGACGTCGGCTCGTCGAGGAACAGGATGTCCGGCTCGCCCAGCAGCGCCCGTGCGAGCGCCACCCGCTGGCGCAGGCCCTTCGACAACGTCCCGCACGTGTCCCCGCTGCGGGCCGTGAGGTTGACCGCCTCGAGCGCGCCCGCGATCCGTGCCCGCGGGTCACCGACCTCGTACAGGTCGGCGAAGCACTCGAGGTTCTCGCGGACGCTGAGCCGGAGGTAGAGGCCCGGCGCCTCGGGCATGACCGCGATCCGACGCCGGATCTCCACGCCGTTCTCCGGGGCGAGCGGGATGCCCGCGATC
>DASSHR010000106.1:0-1092 GCA_035692745.1 Candidatus Limnocylindrales bacterium
TCGTTCGACGTCGACCAGATCGCACCGTCGATCGCCGGCTCGGTCTCGCCGGATGCCGATGCCGTGACCGGCTGGTGGAACCTCTCGACCGGCGCACCGACCGCGAGCTTCACCTGTGGCGACATGGGCTCCGGCCTCGCGTCCTGCTCCACGGACCAGCCATTCGGCGAGGGCGCCGGCCAGAGCGCGACCGGCACGGCCACCGATGTTGCGGGCAACACCGCATCGGCGTCCGTTTCGAACGTCAACGTCGACCTCACGGCGCCGACGTCGATCGCCTTCACCGGCGGCGGTGTCGTGGACGGCGCGTCCTACGTGTTCGGCTCGGTTCCCGCGGGCCCGACCGGGTGCGCAGCAGCCGATCCCATCTCCGGTGTCGCGTCGTGCCTGCCGGGCGGCTACTCGGTCGCCGTCGGGTCGCACACGATGACCGCGCTGGCAACGGATGCCGCGGGCAATTCGAGCTCGACGACCATCACCTACACCGTCCTGCCGTGGACCCTGGTCGGCTTCTCCAATCCGATCTCGATGACCTCGCTGAACCAGGTCAAGGCGGGCTCGAGCGCGAATCTCAAGTTCCAGGTGTTTGCCGGCGCGGTAGAGCTGACCTCCGTCGATGTCGTCAGCGCCTTCACCCAGGCGCAGATCTCGTGCACGACGCTCGCGCCGATCGGGCCGACCACGTCGGCGCTGGACTCGAGGGCGGCGTCCCTGAAGTACGCCAGCCAGTTTCAGGCGAAGTGGGATCCGCCGTCGACCGCCAGCACTTGTTGGCGGGTGGCGATCGAAACCGTCGACGGCAGCTCGCTCAGCGCAACCTTCCAGCTGAAGTAGGGAAGCCGGCGGCCCCCGGGTGGGGCATCGCGATCGGCTTCATGGCTCGAGCCCGGCATTGCGGATGCCGGGCTCGCGTCGTGCTCGGCGAGTCCTGTGACCATCGGGTGAGCGGGTCCGCTTGGGCGGGGTGGCATGCCGACCAGACCGGTGCGGTTGGCGTGGTGCGTTTTGTCGAAATTGCAATGCCGGAGGTACTTCCCGAGCGGTAGGACTCGCGTACCATTCGCGGTCAATTTCATACGCGTTGCAATCGCG
>DASSHR010000107.1:0-2295 GCA_035692745.1 Candidatus Limnocylindrales bacterium
CGGCTTTCCGACGTGGTCGCACCACGCGCCGGACCGCCTCGTCTACGCCTCGTCGGAGAGCGGCGTCTATCAGCTCCATGCCTGGGACCGCGCGACCGGCGAGCGCCGCCAGATCACCCACGAGCCCGTCGGGCTGATCTCCGGCGAGATCACGCCGGACGGCGAGTGGATCGTCTGGCACCGCGACACGACCGGTGACGAATCCGGCCTGTGGGTCGCCGCACCATTCACCGGCGGCGAGGCAGAGCCGTTCATCGACGGGCTGCCGGAGGGCTGGGACGCCGGGCTCGCGATCGGGCGCAAGCGGACCGTCGCCGCCCTGAACGACCGCGACGGCTTCTCGATCTGGACGTCCGAGTCCGGTGCGACCGCGCACAAGCTCTCGTTCAGCGAGGAGTCGCTGGAGCTCGGCGGCGTGAACGCGCTGATGGCCGGCCCGGAGCAGGGCGCGCTGTCGGCCGATGAGTCGTTGCTGTGCCTCGAGCACTCCGAGCACGGCGATCAGATCCACCCGTCATTGCGCATCGTCGACGCCGCCACCGGCGCGACGGTCGCCGACCTGCGTGACGAAGGCCTTGCCCTGTGCGCGTTTGCCTGGTCGCCCCTTGCCGGCGACCGGCGGCTCGCGATCGGGCACGAGCGGCGCGGCGAGCGTCGACCGGCGATCTGGAACGTGGAGACCGGCGAGTTGACCGAGCTCGAGATCCCGTGGGACCGCTTTACCGAGGTCGCGGACTGGTGGCCCGACGCCTCCGCGCTGCTCCTGTTCGAGCTCCGCGACGGCCGCCACTACCTCCATCGCTACGACCTCGCGACGGCCGAGATCACGCCGCTGCCGATGTTCGAGGGCAGCCTCACCGGCGCCCGCGTTCGCCCCGACGGCACGGTCTGGTACAGGCTCCAGAACGGCGAGCAGCCGGGCATCGTGTTCGAGGCCGGCCGCGACGAGCCGATCCTCCAGGCGCCCGGCAACCCGCCGCGCGGCCGGCACTACACCTCGTGGGAGTACCAGAACCCGCACGGCCAGCGCGTCCAGGGCTGGCTGGTGGAGCCCGATGCCCCGAAGCCGTGGCCCACGTACTTCTGGATCCACGGCGGCCCCACCTCGGTGGACCTTGATCGGTGGCAGCCCGACGTGCAGGCCTACGTCGACATGGGCTTCTGCGTCGCGATGCTCAACTACCGCGGCTCCATCGGCTTCGGGGCGGCGTGGCGCGACGCGCTCATCGGCAACATCGGCTGGCCCGAGGTCGAGGACATCGTCGCCGGCCTCGATGACCTGCTTGCCCGCGGGATCGCCGATCCGGAGCGCACCGCGATCGGCGGCTGGTCGTGGGGCGGCTACCTCACCCTGCTGACCCAGGGCATGCATCCCGACCGCTTCGTTGCCGGCGTGGCCGGCGTGCCCGTCGCCGACTACGTGTCGGCGTACGCGGACGAGTCACCGCTCCTGCAGGCCTACGACCGGGCGCTCCTCGGCGGCGAGCCGCACGAGGTCGAGCAGCTCATGCGCGAGCGCTCCCCGATCGAATACGTCGACCGGGTCACCGCGCCGATGCTCATCCTCGGCGCCGAGCACGATTCGCGCTGCCCGCTGCCGCAGATCCTCACCTACGTCGACCGCCTGAAGGCGCGCGACCAGGCCTACGAGCTGTACCTGTTCACCACCGGCCACAACTCGTTCGACGTCGACGAGCGCATGCGCCAGGTCGGCAAGATGGCGGGCTTCCTCGCCTCGACGGTCGACGGCGTCACGCGCCTCGAGGACATGCCACCGTTCGAGCCGGCGAACGAGGCCGCGGATCAGCGTGAGGGCAGCAGCGTCGTCCCGAGCGGGATGCCGTCCGCGAAGTACCCGCCGGTCGCGCCCGACGCGACCAGGTCGAAGGTCTCGCCGCCGCCGTAGGGCAGCGACTCCAGTGCGACGATCCGGCTCCCGTCGACGGCGTCGCCCACCGCGAGGGTGCCGAGCTGCCGACCGTCGGCCAGCGGATGGCCCGGCGAGGCGGTCACGGACCGCCCATCCGCCAGCGTGAGGTGGATGACCTGGTGCGTCGACGGCGCCTCGGTCGAACCGAGGGCGATCACGGTGCCTTCGACACGGCGCCCGGACGCGTCACGCGTCCAGATCGGGTCGCCGAGCCGGAGCGCTTCGACGGCGATCGGGCCGGTGGGCGTGTCGATGCGCGTGCCGCGGGAGAGGCAGATCGGGCACGGTGGCTGCGGCGTCGGCGCCTGCTGCTCGATCGAGATCGCGCCGGTGGCGTCGATGAGGCCGGTGGTGCGCGTCCCGAG
>DASSHR010000108.1:0-7249 GCA_035692745.1 Candidatus Limnocylindrales bacterium
AGGTGCTCGAAGTCCGTCACGACCAGGATGAAGGCGCCGACGATGAAGGCGGTGACCAGTGCGAGCGCCGGGACGGCGAGGCGGCCGAGCAGGCCTTCGTGCCTGACCGCGCGAGCGATCGATGCTGCGGGATGCTGGGACAGCCTGGCGACCTCCTCGGACGTGCGCGCCATCGTAGGCGCGGGCACGTGCGCGCTGCCGTATGCACGGCTGCGGGACGCGCCAGGCGGGTACCTACACTGCCGCCGTGACCACTCCTGGGCATGGGCAGCCGGATCGCCCGCGCATCGCGGACATCAGCCTCGCGGTCCTCTATGCCGCCATCTTCCTCGGCTACACGGCGATCGTCCTGGGCAGGAACGTGCTCGCCCTGCCATGGCTTGAACGCGCGTCCCCGGGCCTCCCGGGCTTCGAGCCCTCGGTCCTGCTGCTGTCACGCGCCGCGATCATCTTCGTCGTCGTCTGCTCGGTCGCCCTCGCCTGGCGTCGGTCACGACCCGAGCTGGCCTTCCTCGTGATCGGTGGCATCGGCGCCCTGCAGTTCGTCGTCGGCGAGCCGATCAGGCTGTGGGACATCGCCCTGCCGGTCGGGCTGTTCTCCGCCGCCGCCTACGCAAGCCGGACTTTCGCCCGACTGGCCCTGGCGCTGGCCGTTCTCGGCTACGTCGGCATCTGGGCGATCGGGGTCAACCTCCTGGGCCGCATCGATGAGCTGCCGAGCCTCGTCGAGGCATTGGCCGGCCCCCGGGGCGCGACGTTCGCGGTGATCTTCGCGTTGCTGGTCCTGGTCTGGGCGATCGGCGACCAGGTGCGAGCTGCACGGGAGCGCCTCGAGCTCGAGCTCGAGCGTGCGGCGAGCGTCGTCCGCGAGCAGGAGACCACCGCGCGGCTGGGGGCGCTCGCCGAGCGACAGCGCATCGCCCGCGACCTGCACGACGTCGTCGCGCATGGGCTGTCGGTGATCATCGTCCAGGCCGACGGGGCGCTGTACGCCGAGGCGGAGCACCCGGATGCACCGCGCAGGGCGCTCGAGACCATCGCCTCGGCGGGGCGCCAGTCGCTCGACGACATGCGCCAGATCCTGGGCGTGCTCCGGGAAGGTCCGGAGGCCGCAGAAGGTGCCTCCCAGCCCGAGCTGGCGTCGCTGCCCGCCCTGCTCGAGCAATTCAGGGCCGCCGGCCTGGATGTCGCGTACGGCGAGGACGGAACCGTGCGAGCAGTTCCGCCCGCGGTCGGCCTCACGGCCTATCGCGTCGTCCAGGAGTCGCTGACGAACGTCCTCCACCACGCGGGCATCACGCACGTCGACGTCCACGTTGGCTACCGCCCGGACGGGATCGAGCTGGATATCCAGAACGTGGCCGGGACCGGGACGCCGCGGCCGGCAACGGGCGGGACCGGCCTGGGGCTCGTGGGGATGCGCGAGCGCGTCAACCTGCTCGGCGGGCAGCTGACCGTCGGACCCACGCCCGAAGGCGGGTTTCGGGTCCACGTGGAGATCCCGACGAAGCGCGCCGACGTCCAGGCATGAAGATCCGCGTGGTGCTCGTGGACAACCAGGCGCTCGTTCGAGCCGGCTTCGCCATGCTGATCAGCTCGCAGCCGGACATGGAGGTCGTGGGCGAGGCGGGCGACGGCCTCGAGGCGATCGAGCTGCTGGAGCGCACCGCCGCCGACGTCGTCCTGATGGACGTTCGGATGCCCCGGCTCGATGGCGTGAGCGCAACCCGGCGCATCGTCGGCGACCGCCCCGATGGCCCCAAGGTGGTGGTCCTGACCACCTTCGATCTCGACGAGTACGCGTTCGTCGCGCTCCAGGCCGGCGCGTCGGGCTTCCTGCTCAAGGATGCCCTTCCCGAGGACCTGCTGCGGGCGATCCGGATCGTGCACGAAGGCGATGCGGTGGTGGCGCCGAGCACGACCAAGCGGCTCATCGCGCGATACGTGAAGCGGAGCGTGCCCTCACGCCCGAACGCAGTCGTCGAGGCATTGACCGATCGTGAGCGCGAGGTGTGGCTCGCGATCGCGCGGGGCCTGACCAATCGCGAGATCGCGGAGGCGCTCGTCGTCTCCGAGGCCACGGTCAAGACGCACGTCGGCAACATCCTCGCCAAGACCGGTGTCCGTGATCGCGTCGCGCTGGTCGTCCTCGCCTACGAGCTCGGAGCCGCGGCCGCCGACTGAGCCGGGACGTCCACCCACGGGATGACGGCCAAATCCTCCTGTGGTCCGATGTGCGCCGGCGGCCTGCTGCCTACGGTGCGGCAGATGGTGTTGACACCCGCGTTTCCGCTTCGTGGCCCGGCTCGCAAGCTCCTGGGAATCACGGTCTACGCGTGTGAGCCGGACGAGGCAGCGCTGTTCACCGAGCTCGCATCGCGCTTCGGGGTCGTTCCGACCCTGACCAGCGAACCGGCCTCGGTCGCGGGCGCCGCGTCCGGCCCGCAGAACCGGTGCGTGAGCGTCGGGCACAAGGCCAGGGTCTCCGGGCCGACGCTGCGCGCGCTGCGTGAAGCCGGCGTGGAATACGTCTCCAGCCGCAGCCGGGGCGTCGACCACATCGATCAGCATGCCGCCGCGGCCCTCGGCATCACGGTCGAGAACGTCGACTACGAGCCGGATGGCGTGGCCGACTACACCGTGATGCTCATGCTGATGGCGATCCGCAACGCCAAGGCGATCGTCAGCTCCGCCCAGGCGGACGACTTCCGGCTGCATCCCGTTCGCGGCAGGGAGCTGCGCGACCTCACGGTCGGCATCGTGGGCGTCGGCCAGGTCGGTGCGGCGGTGATCGCCCGACTGCAGGGCTTCGGCTGTCGCGTCCTTGCGAGCAGCCCTGGCCCGATCCCGCCCGGCGCCGCGAAGCGGGTCGCGTTCGACGCGCTGCTACGGGACAGCGATGTCATCTCCCTGCACCTGCCGCTCGATGCGAGCACGCACCACGTCATCGGGCGCGCGCAGATCGCGGCCATGCGATCCGGGGCCGTGCTGGTGAACACCGGCCGGGGCGGGCTCGTGGACACCGGCGCCCTCGTCGAAGCCCTGGAGGACGGCCGCCTGGGCGGCGCGGCCCTCGATGTCGTCGAGGGGGAAGAGGGGATCTTCTACGTCGACTGCACGGATCGCCCGATGGAGCACCAGCTCCTGGGCAGGCTGCAGGACCTGCCGAACGCGATCATCTCGCCCCACACCGCGTACTACACGGACCGGGTGCTGCGGGCGACCGTCGAGGCCACCCTCCGAAACTGCCGCAGGTTCGAACGAGACCGCGCACATGGCTAGGCCGCGTGTGGCGTTCGTCTTCGGTGGCCGTTCCGAGGAGCACGATGTGTCGGTGAAGTCCGCGATCGAGATCGCGGCGAACGTCGACCCGCGGATGGTCGAGCCGGTCTACATCGGCATCACGAGGTCGGGTGCGTGGAAATGGTGCAGCGCCCCGAGCGCCGACTGGGAGCTCGGCGAGTGCCGGGCCGCGGTCATCTCGCCGGACCGGCACACGCACGGCCTGCTCGCCGGCGAGGGTGGCGCGTACGGCCCGATCGAGGTCGACGTGATCTTCCCGGTGCTCCACGGCAGCTTCGGCGAGGACGGCTCGATCCAGGGCTTGCTCGAGCTGTCTGGGATCCCGTACGTGGGCTGCGACATCCAGAGCTCGGCGACGTGCATGGACAAGTCGCTGGCCTACGTCGTCGTCCGGAGTGCGGGGATCGAGACGCCGGAGTTCCGGGTGCTGGGGCGTGCCGAGACACTCGATCCACTCGACGTGGAGTACCCGGTGTTCGTCAAGCCGGCGCGCTCCGGCTCCTCATTCGGGGTGAGCAGGGTTGACGGCGCTGCAGGGATGGACGCTGCGATCACGGAAGCGCGGCGCTTCGATGACAAGGTGCTGATCGAGCGCGCGGTGCCGGGGATCGAGGTTGGCTGCGCGGTCCTGGGCAACGTCCCGGATCTCGTCGTCGGCGAGGTGGACCAGATCACCGTACGACAGGGACTCTTCCGCATCCACCAGGAGGCCGAGCCGGAGAAGGGCTCCACCAATGCGGAGATGATCGTTCCGGCACGGCTGCCCGCGGAGACGCGCGCGGCAATCCAGGACACCGCGCGAGCGATCTACACGGCCCTCGGCTGCTCCGGCCTCGCCCGCGTCGACATGTTCCTGCGCGAGGACGGCCGGATCATCCTCAACGAGGTCAACACGCTGCCGGGGTTCACCTCGTACAGCCGCTACCCGCGAATGATGGCCGCGGCCGGGATCCCCCTCTCGGAGGTGATCTTGCGGGCCATCACCCTGGCGATGGCGCGATGAACGCCGTGGCCGAGGGCTTCGTCTACCTCGACGACGTCCTTCGCGCGTTCCGGTGGGACGCGAAGTACGCGACCTGGGACAACTTCACCGGCAAGCCGGTCGATGGCTACGAGGTCAACCGGATCGTCGGGTCGCTCGCCCTCGCGAACGCGCTGCTCGAGGCCAGGGCGATGGCGGCGGCGCACGGGCTCGGCCTGCTCGTGTGGGACGGCTACCGTCCCCAGCGCGCCGTCAACCGATTTCTGCGCTGGGCCGAGGAGCCCGAGGATGGGCGCACCAAGGCGCGCTTCTACCCGAACATCGCCCGGCCCGAGATGTTCACGCAGGGCTACGTCGCCCCGCGGTCCGGCCACAGCCGGGGAAGCGCCGTCGACCTGACGCTCTTCGACCTCGAGACCGCCGTGCTGCTGCCCATGGGTGGTGGTCACGACCTCATGGACGAGCGCTCACATCACGGCGCCGAGGGCCTCACGGAGGAAGAGGCGCGCAATCGCCTCACGCTGTGCTCGGTCATGGAGTCCAGCGGCTTCCAGCGCTATGGCTGCGAGTGGTGGCACTACGTGCTCCGGGAAGAGCCATACCCCGACCGGTACTTCGACTTTCCCATCGCGTAGGTCGTGTACAGGGATCTGTTCGTGCCTACCCGAGCTCGTTCATCGCACCGGCCAGGCGCGCAATCTCCTCGTCGGTGATGAAGAAGTGCGGCGCGATGCGCACGTAGCCGCCCCGCGCCGAGGCGACGAACCCCCGAACCAGCAGCCGTGCGACGAGGTCCTCGGGCGTACCCCGTCGCGGCACGACGCCCAGGATTCCGGACCGGTTGACCGCGGGACGGCGAGGCACGATGAAGAGCGCTGGATCGAGCGCGTCGATCAGCAGGTCCTGGAGGCGCAGGATCTCCGCTCCGATGGCCTCCACGCCGTAGCGCAGGTGGATGCCGGCAATCGACGCTTCGAGCGCGGCGACGAGGGCAGGAGAGGCGGTTGCGTACTCGAAGCGCTTGGCGCTCCTGTGCGGTGCCCACGAGTGGTCGAGGTAGTCAAAGCCCTGCAGCATCGTCTCTGCGCCGACGGCGACGTGCTCGAGCTTGTCCCGGAGCTCTGGGCTCGTGTACATGACGCCGCTGCCGATGGGACCGAGCAGCCATTTCCATCCGGATGCCGCCACGGCAGCGACGCCGTGCTCCTCGGGCCGCAACGGCACGGCACCGAGGCTCTGTGCCGCGTCCAGGACGAGATCGATCCCGTGGGCGCGGCAGATCTCGGCGAGCGACTCGATGGACACCGCGAACCCGCTCGTGAACTGGACCGTGCTGAGGGCGACCACCCGCGTCCGGCGGGTGATCCGCTGCTGGAGGTCATCCAGCGAGAACGCATACGGGCGGCCGTCGGCACCGGCGTCGGCGGCACCGGCGTCGGCAGCGGCGTCGCCGGCAGCGGCGTCGCCGGCATACGGGACGTTCGGGAGCTCCACGAGGCTGACGCCACGGCGCACCAGGTTGCGCCAGGGGTAGTGATTGGCCGGGTATTCGTGGACGTAGCTGATCACCTCATCGCCGGGCCGGAATGGATAGCCGCCGGCGATGAGCGAAAGCGCTTCGGTCGTGTTGCGCTGGAACGAGACGTTGTCAGCGTCGGTGCCGAACAGTGGGGCCGCGGTGCGGTGGAACCGGTCAAGCGTTTCGTTATACGAGCCGAACACCAGGCCGCCGGATTCGGCCTGGGCGTGCGCCGCCGCGACCATCTGCTCCAGCGCGACCGCGGGGAGCGGCGAAGCGCTGCACGACAGCAGAAAGACCTGGCGATCCCGTCCCGGGAAGGCCGCGGCACTCTTGTCGAATGTCGCCATCAGTCGAGGAGGTTCTTCACGAGCACCGGACCATCGACATCGAACACCTCGGCGTACGTCACGCCCGCCAGGGCGCCGTAGTACGCGGCGCGTGCTTCCAGCATGGCGATGAACCGGCCGTCATTCAGCGCGGTCGGTGCATCGTCGGCTCCGAGTGACACCTGGCTCTTGTACACCCGGAGCAGCTCGCTGCGAGCATCCCAGACCGCGCCGACGTCGACGACCACCTTCGGCTCGAACGGCGTATGCAGCATGTAGCGATACACCCGCGTCGGCCGGTGTGGCGAACCACTGCCGTAGCGGGGCAGGCCGGCAAGGAAGCACGCCTGGCGGACCAGCTCGGCCGCCGCCTCGTGGTCGGGATGGCGGTCGTTGCCGAATGGTGCGAGGACGACTCGCGGACGCAGCTCCCTGAGCGCAGCGACCACGGCAAGGCGATGCGGCTCGGTGGTGGCGAGCCCACCGTCCGGCAGGGACAATGCCCGCCGGGCGGCCAGCCCCAGCAGCGCACTTGCCTCGTCGCGCTCGCGCGCGCGCTGCGCCAAGGTCCCGTTGGTCGACAGCTCGCCATCGGTCAGGTCGACGATCGCGGTCGTGAGCCCGGCCACTGCTGCCGCGAGCATCGTGCCGCCGCAGAAGAGCTCGACATCGTCGGGGTGTGGGGCGAAGGCGACGACGTCGATCCCGTCGATCGCGTCGTGGTCAGCGCGCGGCAAGCTGCAACCCCGTCGTCGCGAGCGCACCGCCGTACACGGCCAGGTACGCCTCCACGGCCGCAGTGACAGAGAATGTCCGTGCGTGCTCAGTCGCGGCAAGCCGCAGACCGAGGCGCAACTGATCGTCGCCGAGGAGCGCTTCGACCAGGCCTGCGGCGGCGACGAAGTTGCCGCGCTCGTAGAGCATCCCGGTGCGCCCGTGCCCGGTGAGCTCGGTGAACCCGCCGACATCCGGACCGACCACCGCGAGTCCTGCTGCCATGGCCTCCAGGGCCGAGAGGCAGAAGCTCTCTTCGAGCGAGCTCATCACCAGGACGTCGCATTGGGCAAGGAGCCGTCCGACATCGGTGCGGTACCCCAGGACCCGCACGTCTCGGCG
>DASSHR010000109.1:0-4505 GCA_035692745.1 Candidatus Limnocylindrales bacterium
TTCCGGCTGCCGATCCGCCGGCGCTGCCGCCGGCCCCACCGCCGCTCGCGGCGCTGCCGGAGACGCCCGCCGTGCCCGCCTGCCGGAACGACTCGACGACGGCCTGGACCGCCGGCTCGGGGGCGAGGTCGGGCGCGGCAACGTCCGGCGCAGCCGGCGACTTCGGCGCCGGCGCGCTCGGTTCGACCTTCGGCGTTGGCGTTGCCGTCTCGGGCATGCAACTCGCGCGCGCAGGCAGGCGCTGGGGCGCCGCGCGACGCCCCGGCCTGCCGGACCATGGTCGCGGCCGGGTTGCGCCCGGGCGGGAGCCGGACGGTCAGTCGCCGAGGAAGTTCGGCTGCACGGATGGCTTCTGCGCGCTGCCCGTTCGGGCATCGCGGCCGGCTCACGCCCGGCGCAGGTCGGCACGGGCCGTCTCAGGGCCGGGTCGGTGCCTCCTCGCGGCCGATCCTGCCGTTGCGGAAGTCACGCATGAGCTCCTGATAGCCGGGCAGGCCGCGTTCGTAGCCGAGTGCCCAGAAGCCCGCGCCCGCGAGGCCGTTGTCGAGCGCCAGGGCGAGCTTGGAGCGGAGCGTCGCGGGCGAGTCGTAGTAGGTCAGCAGGAAGCCGTCGATGGTCGGCTCGACGATGTACTCCGCCTGCTCGATCGCGTCGCGGAACGGCGCGAAGTGGGGCACCAGCAGCACGTCCGGGTGCTTGCCGGGAATCCAGGTCACGCCAGCGCCGATGACCGCCGACGTCCGATCGATGCCGTCGGTACGCCACTGCATGCCGTACAGCGGCAGGCCGAGCACGATGCGATCACGGGGGACGCCGGCGTCGACGTAGGCGTCGATCGACCAGCGCAGGGAGTACACGCCGTCGAGGCGATCGATCGGCGCACTTGCGCCGGGCTGCGAGCCCGACCAGTGGTAGTCGTAGCCCATGAGGAAGACGCGGTCCACGCCCGCCGCGGCTGCAGTCGAGGCGTTGCCGACGCCGCGCGGTCCGGCTTCGGTGGCAACGGTCACGCGTGCGTGGGGACGGACCGCCTGCAGGGCGTGCCTGAGCTCGCCGAGGAACTCGCCGTACGCGGGGCGATCCAGGACATCGAGTGTCTCGACGTCGACGTTGATCCCGTCGACGCCGAGGTCGACGGCGAGCGCGACCAGCTCGTCGACCGCCCGGTGCCACGGCGGCGGGCCGGGCGTCGCGGTCGGCGCCGGGCTTGCGGGGGTCGGGCTCGCCGGCGCTGGGCTCGCCGGCGCTGGGCTGGCGGGCACGCTCGACGCGCCGCCGAGCGGCACCGATGGACCCGGCGTCGGGCTCGGCGGGCCGACCAGGCGCCCGAAGAGCCGGCCGTTGCGGTCGGCGCCGAAGCTCGAGAAGACCAGCTCCACCCTGGCGTCGCGGCGATGGGCGTCGTCGATCAGCCGCCGGCCGATCGGGCCGGTGATGCGCCGGTATCCCGTTGCGGTGTCGTTGAGCGCGCCGCTGCGGCGCGCGGTCACGGAGAACAGCAGCAGCGTCGAGACCGGGGAGTCGTCGAGATAGGAGGCCATCGAATCGGTCATCTGCCAGTACGGCAGGTAGCCGTAGAGCTCGGTGGCGCCGAGGGCCGGTCGCTCGGTGGGCGTCGGCGCCGGCGTGGGCGGCTGCGCGGTCCCGAACGGTTCGGTCACCGATCCGCCCGCCGCGGCCTGGGTCGCCGACGGCAGGCCATCGAACGTGAGCCCACCGCCGAGGAGGACGCCGGCGACGATCACCACGATCGCGAGCAGCGCCGGCACGATCACGCGAGCCCGCCCGGACATGTCGCGAGGGTAGGGGTTCGGTAGGCTGGTGGGGATGACCGACGAGGAGCTGCTGGCCGTCGCGATCGAGCAGGCCCGGATCGGCCTTGCCGAGGGCGGGATCCCGATCGGTGCGGCCATCGCGGTCGACGGCGCGATCATCGGTGCGGGGCACAACCGGCGCGTCCAGCTCGGGAGCGCGATCCACCACGGCGAGACGAATGCCCTGGAGGTCGCCGGCCGCCAGCCGGCGTCGATCTATCGGCGGGCCACGATGGCGACGACGCTGTCGCCGTGCGACATGTGCACCGGTGCGATCCTGCTGTACGGGATCCCGCGCCTCGTGATCGGCGAGAACCGGACGTTCCGGGGCGGCGAGGATTACCTGCGGTCACGCGGCGTCGAGGTCGTGAACCTCGACTCCGCCGAATGCCACGACCTGCTCCAGGGGTTCATCGCGGCCAACCCGGCGATCTGGAACGAGGACATCGGCGAGGAGTAGCCGCTCCGGGCATGCGCGCACGTCCGGCGCGCGGGACCGCCGAGCGGCGTCGTACGCTCCCGACGTGCGCACCCTTCGCATCGGCCTCGGCAGCCTTGCCACGCTGGCCCTCGTCGCCGGACTGTCGCTCGCGGCGCCCACGGTCGCTCTCGGCTCGAACGGCTTCACGGAGAAGGCAACGACGACCTACGTCGTCAATCCCGAGCAGCAACGCCTCGATGTCACCATCGACCTGACGTTCAAGAACACGAAGAAGCCGACCGCGACAGTTCTCTACTACTTCAACAGCGACTACCTGTGGCTGGAGAAGGACGCGACGAACATCCGGGCGACCGGCAACATCTCGTCGATCCGGGTGACCAGGGAGAAGACCAGCGGCCACTACGCGGAATACCGGTTCCACTGGGAGCCGGTGGTCTACTACGGCAAGACGCGGACGCTCCACATCACGTACCAGATCCCGTCCGGCGCGCCGCGCTCCAGCTCGTGGTTCCGGATCTCGCCCGCGTACCTCGACTTCTGCGTCATCAGCACGGGCCTCGATGGCGGATCGACGACGATCAAGGTCCCGATCGCCTACACGATGTCGGTCGACGAGCAGGAAGGCGCCACCTTCGGCGAGCGGAACGACGGCGTCACACGGACGTACACGACGGGCGCCCTCGAGAACGCCACGCAGTTCTGGGGCTGCCTCAGCGGCGAGCAGGACGGCAAGTACACGACGACGAAGACGTCCGCGCCCAGCGGTCGCGAGATCGACATCGAGGCCTGGCCGGACGACCCGACGTGGGCGACCGAGATCGGGACGCAGCTCGATCCGGTCCTGACGGACCTCGAGGCCCTCGTCGGTGCCGGGCTCCCGGGCCACGGGCCGATCGCGATCCGCGAGGTCGGCGTCGGCAGCCTGGGCCAGTACGCGGGCTTCTTCGATCCGGAGACCGGCGTCGCCCGGATCGGGGAGGACCTCGAGGCCAAGGGCCTCATCACCCACGAGCTCTCCCATGCGTGGTTCAACGGCGACCTCTTCCAGGCGCACTGGCTGTCCGAGGGCTACGCCGAGTGGGCGCGCACCTCGATCAACGGCGACACCTGCCCCGCGCCGACGTCGTATCCGGGCAAGGGGTCGCCGAACCTCGAGCAATGGCAGTTCGCGGGGCCGCGGGCCACCGAGCAGGAGCTCGAGGTCGTCGACTACCAGTACGCCGCGTCGTGCGCCCTCATCCGCCAGGTCGCCGCACGCATCGGCGAGGACGGCATGCGTGCCGTGCTCGGGGCGCTGCTCGACCACCGACTCGCGTATCGCGACGGCGCGGAGGTGCTCACGACCTCGTTCGCAGCGGCCAGCTGGCAGACGTGGCTCGACGCGGTCGACGAGGTCGGCCTCGCCGCGGACGATGCGCCGGGCGACGCGGCCACGGTCGCGGACCTCCTCGCGCCGTACGGGATCACCGGCAGCAGCCGGACCGCGCTGACGGCGCGCGCCGACGCCCGGAATGCGTACCACACGCTTCAATCGTTGCTCGGCGAGTGGCAGATGCCACCCGTGGTCCTCCAGGCGATGGGCGGCTGGCACTTCGAGGTGGCGACCTCGGCGATGGCCGGCGCGACGAAGGTGTTCGAGGAGTCCGCCGCGATCTCGAGCGTGCTCCGCGGCGCCGACGGGTCGGCCGGCAGGGCGCGAACCGAGCTCGAAAGCGCGACGTCGCAGCGGTTCATCGACAGCGCGCTGGCCCTGGCGGACGATCGGCTCGCGGCGGCGCACGAGGTCGCCGACGCGCAGGATGCGCTCGCCGCGCCGCGTGACCTGGTCGCGCAGGTCGGATTGCTCGGCACGAGCCTCCAGCCGACGCTCGACGCCGCGATCCAGGCGATCACCGACGATGACGCGGCTGCCGCGCGATCCGGCGCCCAGTCCATCCAGGCAGCGCTGTCCGGCGCGTCGCAGCAGGGTTTGGTCCGCCTCGCCGTCGCGATCGCGGTGCCGCTGCTCCTCGTGCTCTTGATCGCGGTGCTCCTGGTCCGGCGCCGCCGGCGCCGGTCCGCGCTCGCCGGTGCCACGGCAGGACCCGACCTCGCGGCCCTCGACGCTGCCCTCGCGGCCCCGCCGCCACCGGCCCTCGCACCGGCACCGGCGGTCGAACCGCCGCCGTCCATCGTGCCGCCACCGTCCCTCGCGCCGCCGCCACCGGCTGTGGGACCGCCGCCCGAGGAACCGCCCGCTTCCTGACCCG
>DASSHR010000110.1:0-8955 GCA_035692745.1 Candidatus Limnocylindrales bacterium
CCGAGCCGTCTTCCTCGCACTGTTCACGATCGAGCCCCAGGGGATCAACCTGGGCCCCATCTCGTTCACCGTGCAGTCGTTCATCGCCATCGCGGCGCCGCTGCTGGGGGTCGCGTTCGCCTTCGACTCGGTCAACGGCGAACGCCATGAAGGCACGCTGCCGCGGCTCGTGTCCCAGCCGATCCACCGCGATGACGTGATCAACGGCAAGTTCGCCGGCGGCCTCGCTGCCATCTCGATTGCCCTGACCGTGATCGTCCTGATCATCACCGCGTTTGGCATGGTCCGCCTCGGCATCATCCCCACGCCGGACGAGGCGATCCGTCTCGTCCTGTGGCTCGCCGTGACGATCCTGTACGTTGCGCTCTGGCTTGCGTTCGGGATGCTGCTGTCGGTGGCGATCCGGCGCGCGGCGACCTCGGCGCTCGTGGGATTCGGCACGTGGCTCTTCGTCGCGATGCCGTTCATCGGTCCGCTGCTCATCGGGCTGCTCGGCCAGTTCCTCGCCTCGGGGGCACAGACCGCAGCGGACTACTACAGCACGCTGCAGTGGCTCCGCCGCCTGCTGCCGGGCCAGGTCTATGCGGAGGCGTCGGCCGCGCTCCTCGATCCGACGGCGACGACGGTGAGCGCCTCGGACGTGTTCAGCCCGTCGGCATCGGAGCAGATCGGCTCGGTCCTCTCGTTCGACAAGAGCTTCGAGATCATCCTGCCGCAGGTCGTCCTGCTCTTCGCGCTCACCGTGGGCTGCTTCGTGCTTGCCTACATCCGCTTCATGCGCCAGGAAGTGAGGGCCTAGCCAGGCCTCGGCTGGCCGGCCCGGCGGGAATCAATCGGCGGGTGGGTAGCCGGTGATGCGGCGGATCTCGCGGTACAGGGGCTTGAGCCGGTCGTACATCGGCAGGTAGACCGAGCGGTAGAGGTCCTCGTAGGTTCGATTCGCTGACGGGTCAGGCTCGAAGCGATCGAGGACGCGGACCATGGCCGCGACCGCATCGTCCGCGTCGGCGTGGATGCGGAGGCCGAGCATGACGTCGATCGCTGCGCCGAGGCCCGCCGCCTCGTGGGTGTGCGGGCGCGAGGCCGGCAGGCCGAACACGTCGGCGAACAGCTGGACCGCGGCATGCGACTGCGAGCCGCCCCCGGAGATGCGCAGCTCGCGGATGGGCACGCCGGAGCGCTTGACGGTGCGCTCGGCGCCCTCGCGGAGGGCGTAGGCGAGGCCCTCGAGGATGGCGCGATAGACGTGCGCCCGGCCGTGGACGTCACCGAAGCCGATCATCGCGCCCTTCGCTTCCGGCCCGGGGTAGCGGACGCCGGGCATCCAGTACGGCTGCAGGAGCAGGCCCTGCGAGCCGGGCGACGAGGCCGCGAGCAGCTCCTCGAAGAGCGCTTCGGGTGGCACGTCCAGCCCCGCGGCGCGCGAGATCTCCGATGACCCGAACTCGCGCTTGAACCACTCCACCATCCAGAAGCCGCGCAGCACCTGGAGCTCGACGAACCACGCGCCCGGGAGCGCGGCGGGGTAGGGCGGGACGAGCGGGATCGCCTCGACGTACTTCCGGTGCGTCGTGCCCAGCGACGCCGTGGTCCCGAATGAGAGCGCGGCGACGTCGGGTCGAACCGCGCCCGAGCCGAGGGCCTCGCACTGCTTGTCGCCCGCCGCTGCGATGAGCGGCGTTCCGGCGGCGACCCCGAGGTGCTCGGCGGCAGCGGCCGTCAGGGCGCCGAGCCGGCCGGTCGGCGGCACGAGCGCCGGCAGCCACTCGCGGTTGAACCGCGCGACCTGCCACTTCCAGTCGAAGCGGCTCGCCCATCGGGAGTGCTTGAAGTCGAACGGGAGATAGCCGACCTGGCTCGCGGTCGAGTCGACCCAGTCGCCGGTCAGGCGTGCGGTCAGCCATGACGACAGGACTCCGTATCGCCGGATTCGCTTCCAGACAGCGGGCTCGAACCGCTCGATCCAGTTGGCCTCGGCATCCGCCTGGAACCGGGCGACGGTCTCGCGCACGCCACCGAGCCGGAAGGCGGCGCCCCAGAAGCCGCCGACGGGCTTCAGCCCCTCGGTTCGGCGTTGGTCCAGCCACACGATCGCAGGCCGGAGCGGCTGGTTGTCCTCATCGGCGACGACGAGGGTGACGCGCTGCGTGGTGAGCGCGACGCCGGCGACCGCATCCGGGCCGACCGCCGGCCCGCCGCCTGCGGGTGCCGCCGCGGCCGCGGCCGTCCAGAGCTTCCGGCATGCCTCGCCGATCGCGGTCCACCAGACCTCCGGATCCTGCTCCGCCCAGCCGGGCTGCGGAGAGACGTACGGCTCGATCGGCACGCGGCCCATCGCGACGAGCGTCCCCGCGGGATCGAAGAGGAGGGCACGAACGCTCTGCGTCCCGACGTCGATCGCGAGCGCGTGATCCGCCACGGACGGCATGATGCCCGACCGCGAACGTCAGCAGGCGGCGGGCTGGGCGTTCCCGACGGGCCCGGACTCGCGCCCCGGGCCCTCGTAGACTCCGCGCGTGAACAGGGATCGACTCGAGGCGTTCAGCGATGGCGTGTTTGCGATCGCGATCACCCTCCTGGTGCTCGCAATCCGGGTGCCAGAGACGGACGCGGATCTCGGACACGCGCTGCTTTCGCTCTGGCCGTCGTACGTCGCGTACGTGATGAGCTTCATCGTGATCGGCGCCATCTGGATCAACCACCACTCGATGTTCACGCACATCGCCCGGGTCGACGCATGGGTGATGATCCTCAACCTCCTCCAGCTGCTGTTCATCGCGTTCCTGCCTTTCCCGACGGAGGTGCTCGCGCGCGCCTTCCTGTCCGGAGTCGATGCGTCGATCGCGACGGCGTTCTACGGCGGGACGCTGTCGCTGCTGGGCGCGGTGGTCACCCTGACGTGGCACTACGCCGCAGCTAACCCACGCCTCCTCGACGACAGGATCACGCCGGAGAAGGTGCGCCTCCTTCGTCGCCGATATCTGGTGGGGCCGGTCCTCTACGCCGCCGCTTCCGTCATCGGCCTCGTCGCTCCGATCGTCGCCGTCGCGATCTTCATCGGCGCCAACGTCTACTTCCTGCTTCCGCGCCGAAGCTCCGAGGGCCTGTTCATCATCGGAGCTCCGCGAGCGCGCCCGCCGGCCGACGACCCAGCGAGCCAGGCCCGACCCGACGAAGGTCGATAAACCGGGCGCCGTCAGACGGGCGGCCACGGGATCGCGGGCCAGTCCGGGCTGGGTTCGGGGAAGACGCCGGCGGCGAGGAGTGTGGTGACACGGGCGCGGGTCGCGTCGATCTCGTCCGCGAACAGCAGCTCGCCAAGTGCGACGGCGAGCGGCCCCGGTCGCTCCGTCGTCCCGAGCGTGTCCCGGACGCGCTTGAGTGATTCCAACTCCTCCACCTCGAACGGCTCGGCGGCCCAGTGCCAGAGCACCGTCCGGAGCTTCGGCTCGATGGAGAACGTGACCCCGTGGTCGACGGCGTGGATGTGCCCGCCGGGGATCGGCAGGAGGTGCCCCGCCTTCCGGTCCGTGTTGTTCAGCACGGCGTCGAGGACCGCGATCCGGCGCAGGCGGGGATCGGCGTCGTTGACGAGATCGATGACATCCGCCTCGGGGGCCACGTCGATCCAGAGCTGGACCATGCCCTCGCCGTGCGGCCCGTCGCGCAGCAGGGTGGGCGGGACGATCGACCAGCCGAGTGCCTCGGAGACCAGGTACGCCGCGACCTCGCGGCGCGTCAGCGTGCCGATCGGGAAGTCGAACAGCGGGCGCTCGCCGATCGTCGGCTTCCACACCGCGAGCAGGTCCGATTCCGCGAGCGGGCCGCCGAACGTCGAGGGGTGCGTCCCGTGCGGCCAGACGCGAACCACCATTGCGTTGTTGGTGGATCCGATGAGCCCGCCGAGGACCTCGAGCTCCCCGGTGCGCAGCGCCTCGGTCGTGGACGCCACCGCGCCCGGCGTCATCTCCGGCGTCATCTCCGGCGCCGGCTCAGTTGAGATAGTGGCCGTTCTTCCGCGGGCAGATGTGGCCGGACGCGTCGAGCGGGTTGCCGCACAGCGGGCAGGGCGGCCGGCCGGCGCGGATCACGCGGTACGCGCGCTCCACGAAGGTGCGCGCCGCGCCGGCGCTCAGGCGCACGCGGAGCAGGTCCGGGCCGTCCTCGTCCTCGTCATCGATGTCGGCGACCTCGTCCGGGTCGGCCTCGTCGTCGGCGTCACTCTGGGAGCGCGCCTCGATGAGGATCCGCTCGTTGTCGACGTCCCAGCCCAGCGTGAGGGTCGTTGCCCGGAAGGCCTCGTTGAGCGGCTCGTCGAGCGGCCGCACGTCGGGCTCGATCGCCTCGCTCGCCGCCGAAGCGGCCACGCCCCGCCGGTCCAGCTCCGTCAGGAGCAGCCCGAGCCGCTCCGCGAGCACCGCGACCTGGGCCTTCTCGAGCGCCACGCTGATCACGCGGCCGCCTTCGCGCGCCTGCAGGAAGAAGGCGCGATTGCCGGGCTCGCCGATCGTGCCGGTCGCAAAACGGTCTGGGAGGTCGAAGACGAAGAGGCGTCGAGCCATCGAACCGAGGGTACCGCGGGTCAGCTCACCACCACGCTGACGCGATGGTGGCCGCGCGCGCCATCGGGCGGTGGCGGCGTGACCTGGTCGGTCTGGACCTCGCCCGTGCCGTCGGTCGCGCGGACCTCGATCACGTGGTCGCCGGGCGTCGCGTCCCAGTCGTACAGCCACTGGACCCAGGTGGACCTGGAGATCGCGGCGGACGTCGTTGCCGGCGCCCAGTCGCCCTCGTCGATGCGGATCTCGACCTTGGCGATGCCGCGATCCGGGGCCCAGGCGACGCCGGCGATCGGCGTGTGGCCGGCGGCGACGTGCTGGTTGAAGCGCGGAACGTCGATGCGCGACTGGGTGAGGATCGGCGCCTTCGCCGCCCAGCCGCGGGGGACCCAGAACGCCTGGAAGGCGTCGAAGGTCGTGAGCTCCAGCTCGGCCAGCCACTTCGTCGCAGACACGTAGCCGTACAGCCCGGGAACGATGAGCCGCGCCGGGTAGCCGTGCGCCCGGGGCAGCGGCTCGCCGTTCATCTCGACCGCGATCATGGGAATCCGGCTCGCGTCCATGACCCACTCGACCGGCATGCCGGCGGTGAACCCGTCGACGGAGTGCCCGACGAGCTGGTCCGCGCCGGCCTGGACGCCGGCCATGTCGAGCACGTCGCGAAGCGCGACGCCGGTCCACTTCGCGTTGCCGACCAGGTTGCCGCCGACCTCGTTCGAGACGCACGCGATCGTCACGTACTGCTCGATGATCGGGAGGGCGACCAGCTCGTCGTAGGTGAGCTCGACCTCGCGGTCGACCAGGCCCGTGACCTTGAGCCGCCACGTCGACCGATCGACGGTCGGGACGACGAACGCGGTATCGATGCGGTAGAAGTCCTCGTTGGGCATCACGATGGGCGTGAGCCCGGCGGCGGAGAGGTCCGCCGTGGCGATGTCGGCGCCGGTCGGCAGGTCGGCGGGCTTTGCGGGCACGACGCTCTCGGCGGTGGATGGGGGCGGTACCTGCTGGCGCTGCAGCAGGTAGCGACCGAGCGTCGCGACCGCGACGGAGCCCACCGCGATCGCCCCACCGGAGCGGAGCAGCGCGCGGCGTCGCCAGTCGACCGCGTCAACGGCCTTTGAGGCCTTCGCGTCCTTCGGGCCCTTGCCGACTCGGGCGGCGGCGTCCCGAGCATCGATGGCTGCCGGCACGAGCCGGATCAGGCGCTGCAGGATCATCGCGCCGGCGACCGCCTCGGCCGCGGCGGCGGCGAGAGTCAGCGTCGGCTGCACCGCCGGCTCCCGGAGGGAGGCCGCGAACCCGGCCGCGGCGAAGCCGACGATCACGAGCGCCGCGGCGTCGGGGCGCCGCACGGCGAGCCGCCCGATCAGTACGCCGACCAGGAGCGAGATCAGGACGATCAGGACCTGGAACGCGAGCTTGTCGTTCGTCCCAAACAGCGCCACGACCACGTCCTTGGCACCCGGAGGCTGGATGTCGACGAGGAAACGCGCGACGGCGAGGAGCGGCGAGGGGATGCCCTCGAACACGCCGGCTGCGAGCTCGCCGATGGCGAGCGCCGCGCCGACCGCGACGGCGCCCGCAAAGGCCGACCAGCGGCCGGAGGGAGCAGCGTTCATGGGGTCAGGCTACGGCGCGATCGATGACGGGACGCTGACTGCCGATCGCGGTAGTCGCGCCCCGCGGTGGTCCCGCCGTCCTCAGCCCGGGTTCGGTCCGCTGCCCAGGCGGTCGAGGATGTTCTTTTCGAGCTGGAGGATGCGCTGCTCGAGCCCTTCGATCCGCTTGAGGATCTCGGTGTTGCCGCTGAGCAGCTGCTGGTTTTGTCCCTCCTCGATGTCCGCCTCGGACGCGGCGTGCTCGAGGGTCATCCGGTCCCGGAGCGCCTGGCGATTGCCGGCAAGGAGGATCAGCGGTGCCGCGTAGGCCGCCTGGGTGGAGAAGGCGAGGTTGAGCAGGATGAACGGGAACGGGTCGAAGTGGAACAGCAGCGCGATGTTGCCGCCGATCCAGAACACCACGATGACCGTCTGGACCACGATGAACTTCCAGCTGCCCATGAACCCGGTGACGGCGTCCGCGACGCGGGCGCCGAGTGGCGCGTTGTCCGACATCGCCTGGTTGACCGGGTGGCGGCTCGGCGTTCGCGGCACCCGACGGCTGCGCGACGTCGTGGTGGTGACTTCCGAACCCGCCATGCTCGACTCCTTCGGCGCCGGCGCGCCCGACCCTGACGCGCCCGACGAGGCGCTCGACACGGACATGATGGGCCGATTCCCGCGCGCTACGCTGCCTCGATGATCGACATCGGCACGCAGGTCGACCTGTCCGTCCGCATCGTGGTCGCGGCAGCGCTCGGCCTGGCGATCGGGTTCGAGCGTGAGATCCACGGTCACCCGGCCGGACTCCGCACCCACATGCTGGTCGCCCTCGGCTCGGCGCTGTTCACGATCCTGTCGGCATACGGCTTCGCCGGCGAGCCGAACGCCGCCGTCACGGTGGATCCGACGCGCGTCGCGGCGCAGATCGTGTCCGGGATCGGCTTCCTCGGCGCCGGCGCCATCCTCAAGGACGGGATCGTGATCCGTGGCCTGACCACGGCGGCGAGCCTGTGGGCAACGGCGGCCGTGGGCATGGCCGCGGGGGCGGCCGAGTACATCATTGCGATCGTGGCCGCCGCGGTGATCCTCGTCAGCCTGTGGCCGATCAACGCCATCGCCGACCGGCTCCACGGATCCAGCCTGCCGGAGATGCAGCTCCGCCTGTCGATGAAGCGGGTCGACCTGCTCGGCCAGGTGTCGGAGATCCTCGTCACGCACAAGCTCGAGATCGGCCAGATCGCGACGCAACGGATCTCGAAGGATTCCTACCAGGCCGACGTGGCCATTCGCGGGCGGAATGCCGCATCCATCTCGGCCGCCATCGACGAGATCGCGCGGCTGCCCGGCGTCGACGTGGTGTCGTCGACGCAGGCCGACTAGGTCCCCGAGGTGCCCCGCCCTCGCGCCCGCGATGTGGGCATCGTCATCGGCGAGCTGCCGACCGGGCCGCTGAACGCGATCACCGACGTCGATGGCGTGCGGGTCGGCCACGCGACGATCATCGAGGGCGATGGTCCGCTCGCCGTCGGCAGGGGCCCGATCCGAACGGGCGTGACCGTTGTCATGCCGCACGGCGGCGACGTCTGGCATGACCCGGTGTTCGGTGCCCCGCATGTCCTCAACGGCAATGGCGAGATGACCGGGCTCGAGTGGGCGCGCGAAGCGGGCATGGTCGGCGGCGCGATCGCGATCACGAACACGCACTCGGTCGGCGTGGTGCGGGATGCGCTCGTCGCGGAGGGCATCAGGTCGCAGCCGCCCGGCGCGTTCTACTGGTCGCTGCCGATCGTCGGCGAGACGTGGGACGGGATGCTCAATGACACCGACGGCCAGCACGTTCGCGCCGAGCACGTCGCTGCGGCCATCGCGGCGGCGCGCGGCGGTCCGGTCGCGGAAGGCAACGTCGGCGGCGGGACGGGCATGGTCTGCCACGAATTCAAGGGCGGGATCGGCACGGCATCGCGGCGGCTCGGTGCAGACGCCGGCGGATGGACGGTCGGCGTGCTCGTGCAGGCGAACTACGGCCGCCGCGGGCTGCTCCGTATCGACGGCGTCCCGATCGGGCTCGAGATCCCGGTCGAGGACGTGCCGTCGCCGTATGCCCCCGATCGCGCGGTCCACCTGCCGGGCGAGCTGCCGGTGCCGACCCCGACGGGTGCCATGAACGGCGCCCGTGCCCGTGACGGCTCGATCATCATCGTCGTCGCGACCGATGCGCCGATCCTGCCGCACCAGTGCCGGCGCATCGCGCAGCGCGCGACCCTCGGCCTCGCGCGAGCGGGCGGCGTCGGCGCCACCACGTCGGGTGACCTGGTCCTCGCGTTCTCGACGGGCAACCTGGGATTGCCACCGCCGGAGACGCCGAGCCCGGGACCAGGAGTCTCGTCCGTGCGGATGCTCATCGACAAGGCGCTCGACCCGCTGTTCGAGGCGACCGTCGAATCGACCGAGGAGGCGATCGTCAACGCCCTCTTCGCGGCCGAGACGATGACGGGTCGAGACGGGATCACGGCCCATGCGCTGCCCCACGACCGGGTCGTCGAGGTCATGCGACGGCACGGTCGCTTGCGAGGCGCTGCCTAGGCATACCACGCCTGGCGTGGCATCATGCCGCGCATATGGCTCGCACGACCGGTCCCGGCACCAGCGACGCGACCGTCCGCGTCGGGCGCGCGGCGGAGATGCTCGGCGTCTCGGTCGACACCGTCCGGCGCTGGATCGATGCCGGCCGCATGGCGTCCACGCGGTCCGCGACCGGCCAGCGGTCCGTGTCGATGGCGGACGTCACGCGC
>DASSHR010000111.1:0-7842 GCA_035692745.1 Candidatus Limnocylindrales bacterium
CCGAGCGGCGTCCCATCGAGCCCGATGAGCCCGACCTTCGTCCGGCTCGTCCCGAGATCGATCCCCAGGAGCGCGGGGACTCTGGCGGCGGTCATGCGGCTGCCTCGGCGGCCAGCCCGAGCACCGCCTCCGCCGTTCGAACGTCGGTCACGAGCGTGTTCACGAAGCCGCCTCGGAGCGCTCCGAGGATGGGCGCCACCTTGGGCGCGCCCTCCGCGACCGCGATCGTGCGGCCGATCCCGGGGAGCGCGCGTGCATCGAAGGCAACCGTCCGAGCGCGGAACCCGTCGGCCACGAGTCGCCCATCCGCCGCGAAGGGCGCGATGAGCAGCTCGCCGATCGCACCATCGGCCAGGATCTCGGTCATCGCCACCTGGCCGACGCTCGCGGCGCTCCAGGATGGCCCGCCGATCCCGAACAGCGCGACGTCGAGCCGCGCCCACAGGTCGACGACCGCGCGGACGCCGGCATGGGCACACAGCGCGTCGCGCACCTCGGCGCTGTCGAGCAGCCCGGGCGCATGGAGCGACTGCACGGTGGCACCGAAGGCCTCGCCGATCCGGCGGAACGGCTCGACGCCGGAACCCGTGCGCCAGAACCCGCCGCACAGCGGCACGACGGTGGCATCGACGTTGGGAACATCGACCGAGAGCTCGTCGGCGACGGATGAAACCGCCGCCCCATCGCCGATCCCGACGACCATCCCGTCCCGCATGAAGCCCGCCAGAACCTCACCGGCGAGCCTGCCCACGCGCCGGCGCGTCAGCTCGGGCGGTCCGTCGAGGGTCGGCGCGAGATGCACCCCGCGAAGGCCGAACCGCCGTCGCAGCAGCTCGCCCGCATCCGAGGTTGCGGCGCCGTCATCGACGATTCGGATCTCGACCACGCCCTGCGCGCGAGCCTCCTTGAGCAGTCGCGACACCTGCGGACGCGTCACGCCGACGATCGCCGCGATCGCCTCCTGGGTCTCACCCAGCTCGTAATAGAGGCGGGCAACGCGAACGAGGGTCGCGAGATCGCTCACGACGGCACCGTGCGTGCGGTCCGTGACGGCACCGTGCGTGCGGTCCGTGCGGACCGTGCGGTCCCGCTCAGCGGCGTCGGCCCGCCGGCCCACGCCGTCCGGCCGGCGCACGTCGTCCCGCCGGCGCACGTCGTCCCGCCGGCCCGCGTCGCCGCCTCGAGGTACGTTTGTTCCGAACAGATGTGCACGAGCGCATGATCGCCGTGCAGGCCTCGATCGTCAATTCGCGCCGGCCCCACGCCACGTTCTTCGCTAACGGTCACCCGGGGGCCGTTATCGAAGGAATCCACCCCAGCCGTGCCTGTGAACGAGCGACTCCACGCTCACGCGGCGCAGCCCCGGCCGGCTTTCGGCGCATAAATCGCCGGTAACGGCCCCCGGATGAGAAATACCGAAAAAGCGCCGAGGACGGCGCCGACGCCCCAGGAGCCGCTCCGTCGGCCGCGCCGAGAAGGCCGCTCCGTCGGCCGCGCCGAGAAGGCCGCTCCGTCGGCCGCGCAACCCGCCGTGCGGTGGTCGGCGGCGCCAAGATCGCCGCGCAGGCCTCGATCGTCAATTCGCGCCGGCCCCGCGCCACGTTCTTCGGTAACGGTCACCCGGGGGCCATTATCGAAGGAATCCGCCCCCCCAGTGCCTGTGAACGAGCGGCTCCACGCTCGCGCGGCGCAGCACCGGCACGGTTTCGGCGCACAAATCGCCGGTAACGGCCCCCGGATGAGAAATACCGAAAAACGCGGCGCCGAGGACGCCCGAGGTCGCCGTGCCGGAGGTCAGTCGGGCGTGTCGGCCGCGGCGGGTTCGATGCCGTCGAGGGTGACCTCGACCAGCGGGCTGTGCTCGACCATCGCATCGATGTCCGTGCGGCGCCATGCCCTGGCGACGAGCTCGATGATCCGTCGGCGCTCGGCCGAGTCCGTGACCTCTTGCGCCGTGGCGGGCAGGTCGGCCTGGAGCAGCGCCTTCAGGTGGAACGTGAAGCGCGGGTTCGCGCGCAGGTTGCGCAGCCACGCTCGCTCGTGATTGGGGTTCGGGGTGCCGCAGATGTACAGCCGGCCGCCGAAGTTGAAGAAGACGATCTCGATCCGGCGCGGCTCGCCCGTGACGCGGCCGGTGGTCGTGATGTCGATGGTGTGGCCGTGGCGCAGCACGCGCTGGATGGCGTTCGCGAGCTCGGGCGTCGTGGGTGTGGTCATCGCGGTGGTCGAACATTCCTTTCGGCGGCCGGCTCACGACCGCAATGCCGAAGCTGATTGGTTGACGAAGCAACGATGATGCCACGACCGACCCCGACACGGACAGTTCGGCGCACACTCGCGTCCAAGGGGGTGTGGGTCATGCCCAAGGAACCAACCACCGCGGAAGCGCTCGAGACCTGGCGGGCCGCCGAGCGGATCGTTGCCGTCGCGCGGCGCGGCCGACTGTCGGCAGAGGCGGCCGCCAACGCCGCCGCCGAAGCTGCGGCTGCGGCGACAGCGACCGCCAACGCAGCAAAGGCCGCTCTCGAATCGATGGCGCTCGCGGAGCAATCGGCGGCAAAGACGGCGGCGGCTGCTCGGCTCCTGGTCGGCACGACCCGTGCGGATCTCGCCGACTCGGACGCGGAGCTTGCGCTCGCCGAGGTCGACGAAAGCCAGGCGAGCATCGGCTACCACGGCGCGGCCAATCGTGCGGCCGCAGCGAACCGGAATTCACCGGAAGCCTGATCCGGCGCGCCGTTGAACGGCGCCGATGTTCCGCGCAACGCCTGCGGGCGGCCTCGGCTGGTGCGCGTCGACGTCAGGCGCGCTTGCCCTGCGCCCGCAGCTCGGCCTTCTTCGCCCGCTTGCCGGCCTGGTAGGACGCGAGCGCCTCGGGCGAGTCGACGTCGCCCAGCGTCGGATGCGACGGCATGACCTCGGCCATGCCGGGCAGCGCGACCCCGAGCCGCTTGCCGAGGATGGCAAGGATCGTGCGCGCCTTCATCTCCCCGATCCCCGGCAGCTCGAGGAGGCGCTTCTGGAGGTCATGTCCGTCCGTTGCCTCGCGCCAGATCTTCGACGCGTCGTTGTCGTAGCGGTCGGCGATCGCGGCGCACAGCTGCTGGACCTTGCCGGCCATCGAGCCCGGGAAGCGGTGCAGCGCCGGCCGCTCGCGGAAGACGCGGTCGAGCTCGGCGGGGTCCGTGTCAGCGATCTTCCGGGCGTCGAGATGCCCGAGCCGCGCCCGCAGGTCGAGCGGCCCGGAGAATGCCTTCTGGACGGTGACCTGCTGGTCGAGCGCGAACCCGATGAGCAACGCGAGCGGATCCGTGGCGATGAGCGCGTCGGCCTCGTCGTTGCCGGTGAAGGGAAGTCGGGCGGTCATCTCGGGAGGCTCCTCGAATCGGGTCCGTGGGCGGTTCGATGGCGGCCCGGAATCGTACCGCCGTGCGGCGAAAAGCCCGCTTGCAAGCATCCTGCAAGGCGCCGGGGTTGCTCCCGGGCGTACGATTCGGAGCAACGGAGGTTCGCTCAGATGACGGATCGACGCCGCTCCCCGGCTCCAGAGTCCGGACGCAGGTCCGGGGCCCTCGTGGTCCCGTCCCTCGCGAGCACCGCGGACGCATCCCGTGGGACGAGCAACCTCGCGACCAGGCCCCGCGCGGGCAACATCAGCACCGACACCCGCGCCGGCTGAGCCGGGTGGTCCGGGACGGGGCGGCCTGAGCAGCCACCCCGGGCCACCGACACGAACCACGAATCGACGACCCGCGCTCGACGGAGAGCGCGGGTCGCTTGCTGTTCGGGGACGGGGCGGGCGCGCGCCCGCCGTCGACCTAGGCGATGCGGTTGGCGAGCCGCCGCTTCGGTCTTCGCTCGAAGGCGGCAGGCTCGCCCGCGAGGCGGACGCCGAACGCAATCAGCGCCTCTCCGGCACGACGCCGGACTGACGGCCTCCGGGCCGCCTCGCGGACGAGCTGGTAATCACGCGCGAGCTCGGCATCCCGATCGCGCGCGGGGTGATCGCTGACGGGCGGATCCTCGATGAGGATGTGCTGCAACGCAGCGGCGGCGTGACGCATGGGACGCTCCTTCGAGGGGTGGGCCGACTACTCCAGGACGATCCGGACGCCGTCACCGTCGCCGTCGGCGATGTCCAGGATCGGGCCGTGGGCGCCGTGCGAAACGGCCTCCTCGACCTCGGCGATCTGCTCCTTCGAGAGGCCCGGGACGCGGGACAGCGCGAACCGACCGAGCGAGATCGGGATCCGCAGGTCGACGACCCGCCGCCCGTTCTCGCGAACCTCGATGCGGGCGTAGCGCGGCGTTCGGCCATCCCCCTGGCTCATGCCGGCATCGGCACCGGCCTCGATGGTCGGGCCCGTCTCCGGCGACGGCGGCGACCCCTTCGGGTTGCGCTCGAGGGCGTCGAGGATCGGCGCCGCCTCCTCGGCGGTGAGGCGGCCCTCGGCGACGAGCTTGAGCACGCGCTCGAACGGATCGCTCATCGTGACACCTCGTCCAGGTGGGCAAGGCGCTCGGTGGCGTCGGCCACGCTGATCTCGCCGCGCTCGAGCTCCCTGAGGATGTCGAGGCGGGCGGTGTCGACGTCAGCGGCGGGTGCCTTCGGTGGCGCAGGCGACGCGGGCGGGGCAGGTGGCCTCGGCGCGTCGGGCGCCGATGGTGCCTCGGGCGCCATCGCGGGCGCGGCCTCGCGCGGCTGGACGACGCGCAGGTCGCCGGACACGGATCGGAACGCGAGCGTCGCACCGGGCCGGCCCACGATCATGATCCGCCGCCCGGGCGACGAATCGCGCTTGCTCGGCAGCTCGCTGGACAGGTCGCCGGTGATGGATTCCGCCTCGACGCGGAAGCCCGAACGGCCGACGATCGTCGCATCGCCGCTGATCGAGCGGAGCGCGTACGGGCCGTCCCCACCGAGCTCGGCATCGAGCCACATGTCGCCCGAGGTGGTGCCGAGGTCGAGGCGGCGGAGGCGCGGGACGCGCACCTTGACGTCGCCCGACACGGACCTGATGCGGAGGTCGACCGGCGCCTGGCCCTCGAGGTCGACGTCGCCCGAGACCGTCTCCACGTCGACCGGCCCGGCCAGCCGGTGCAGCGTGATCTCGCCCGACGCCGTGCGGAACCGCTTGTCGCCGTCGAGGTCGAGTGCCTCGACGTCGCCGCTCGCGGTCTCGACCGACACGCCCGCGCCGTGGGGAACCTCGATCTCGAAGTCGACGCTGTTCCCGCGCCCGAACAGGTTGAAGCCGATCTTCTCGCGCTGTCGGATCTCGAGCGATCCGTCCCGCGCCTCGACCGAGAACTCCCGGGCGAACGCGTCCTGGTCATCGACGCCGACCCGGACACGGTCGCCTTCCGTGCCGCGCACCGACACCTCGCCGGACGCGACGCGAAGGCTGAACGTGCCCCGCGGCCCGATCTGGTGCTCGAGCGTGGGGTCGGAGATGGGGCTGATGTAGCGCATGGCTCAGGCCTTCAGGCTTCGGATGGCTGCGGCAGCGTCCTCGGCGGTGATCTCCTTGCGACCGAGTCGCTCGAGGATCGCCTGGCGGGCGGCCGTGGGGTCCGACTCGCCGCCCGCAGCAGCGGCCTCGTCGGCGATCGCTTCGTCCGAGTCCGCTCGAGGCCCGAAGCCGAGCGCCCGGACGAGCGCTTCGACACGACCGCGGACGGTGGGATAGGAGATGCCGAGCTCGCGCTCCATGTCGCGGAGGTTGCCGCGGGAGCGGAGGAAGCTCTCGAGCAGGGCGAGCTGCTCGCGGGTCAGGCGCCCGAAGCGCCCGACGCTGAACTCACCCTCGAGGGTGGTCCCACACGAGCGGCAGTGGAGGCGCGTCACGGCCAGCTCGCCGGAGCAGACGGGACAGGTGGAGATGACGTCGTGTGGCATGGGGTTCCTTTCGTTGGTGACCCCAGTCTGGCACCGACGCTTTCACTTTGTCAATACGCGGTTGCGTTTTTCGTAGCCCGCCTTCGCCGGTTCGTGCGGCGGGCCGTCCCCACCACCCTGCGCCGCCCCCACGCGGTCCCGGTCGCGGCCCGTCCGTGGCCGCTGAACGCACCATGTTCACAACGGGCGTATGGGGGTCACAAGCGGAGGGCATTGCCAATCCGTGCGCGCGACCGGAGCCGCTGCGGGGCGGGCCTCCTCTCGACAAGGCTTCCTGCCGCTGCCGTACGCCTCGGAAGGGTTCCTTGTGAACATGTGGCGTGCATCGAGGTGGCTGGGGCCAACCGCATCGGGACGGCGACCGCGGCAGAAGAAGCCGATCGCCTCAGGCCGGGACCGGCACCAGCACGGATCGCGTTTCGAGCTGCGCGCCCGGGAAGTAGTGCCCGAGCATGATCGGCGACGTCACGCGGTCCACCGCGTAGCGATTCACGTGCACGTGCGCGCGCTCGGCGCTGCCGGCCTCGGGATGGCCGAGGAGCTCGATGGTGACCTCGCTCAGCGGCACGAACTCGCTGCTCGGGCGCGCGATCGACTTCTCGGGATCGAAGCCCGGATGCGTGGAGATGCTGCCCGTGACCCGATACGGCCCCACCTCGACCGCGATGGCATACCAGGTGAGATGGACCCTGAGGTCGGGCGGCGGCGTCACGACGACGAGCATGTCGTCCGGCTCGACGCTCGTGACGGGGCGCTGCGTCGGCTCCTCGCCATCGAGCGGGAAGAAGCTGGCGCCGGCCACGGTGACCGGATCGACCAGGTCCGGGCCGTCGACCGTCACCGGCGTGACGTCGGCAGTGCCGGCCAGCACTCCCGTCGGCGTGTAGATCTCGCAGTCCGACACGGCATCCCCCGAAGCGTGGAACCGCAGCATGGCACTGATCCGCGGGATGTCGAGTCACCACTCCGTACCCGTTCGCGGGGCCGGTCGTACCCGTCCCGAAGGCCGGTGGTACCGTCCCGCGGTGACCGCAGCCGCAGGCGCGCCGACCGCCGCCGACCTCCTCCGCTCGATCGGGCTCCTCGCCGACGGGCCCGTTCGGTGGGGCGCGCCGGTCCCGGCGCGCGGTCCCGGCCTGTACGTCGTGGAGCTCGGAGCGCCCGTCGACCATGCGCCGCTCGAGCTGGCGAAGGTCGGGAAGTGGCTGGAGCACGTGCCGGACCTGCGACTCGACGGCGCGCACCCCACCTCGAAGGCCCTCGCCGCCCGGCTGGCGAGCCTGTGGTGGCCCGCCTCGACCGTGCTCTATGCGGGCGCCACCGACCGGTCGATCGGGGGTCGCGTCGCCGCGCTCATCGCCCACGTGCCGGGCGAGCGCCAGCCGCACGCCGACGGGCAGTGGCTCCGCCTGCTGCCGAGCCTCGATCGATTCGGCGCGCGGATCTGGTGGGCCAGGACCGACGCCCCGGAGGAGTACCTCGACGCGTTCTTCGATGCCTTCGCGGAAGGCCGCAGCGGCCGCCCGGATCGACCGTCCGACGCGCTGGGCCTGCCTTGGGCGAACACGCGCCGCCCGACCGGCGAGCGACAGGCCCACGGACTCGCGGGCCAGGTGGTGCCGGCGCCCGCCGCGACACCGGAGCCCCCGCGTCGCGTCGTCGACGTCCCGCCCGGGGATGCCGAGGGTACGGACACGGAGTCGAAGGGCACCGGCACGACCCGGCGCGCCCCGTCGACCCCGCCGATCGCATCGAAGCCGCCGGCGCCACGCTCGGCCGCCCGCCCCGCTCCCGCCCCGGCCGCCACCATCCAGCGCGCCCCGGCGATCGCCAAGTCGGCGAGTGGTGGCCGCTCGGGCCCGGCGAACCGTCCCGCGGAGCCGGTCCAGGTGACCCAGGGCGCGCTCGATCGGATGCGCACGGAGCTCGATGCGCTGTCGCGC
>DASSHR010000112.1:0-1731 GCA_035692745.1 Candidatus Limnocylindrales bacterium
GCCACCGACGTGGGGCATGGGATGAGCGCCGCGCTGATCCGGCCGTCTCGCGGCGTTGGCCGCTGTGCGCGCCCGCTCACGCACCCTCCGGTGCGCTCGCGGTGCGTGCTCGCAGCCGCCTTGCGCGACGACCGGCTGAGCGCACCGCTGGGAACCTACTGATGGCGCTCAAGACCTTCATCGAGGCTATCCGCGAGACGATGATCGAGGAGATGCGCCGCGACGAGTCGGTGATCCTCCTCGGTGAGGACGTCGGCCTCAAGGGCGGCGTGTTCCTCGCCACGGACGGCATGTACGCCGAGTTCGGCGAGGACCGGGTCATCGATACGCCACTGACCGAGTCGATGATCATCGGCGCCTCGATCGGCGCCGCGATGAACGGCCTGCGGCCGATCGCCGAGATCCAGTTCGCGGACTTCATCCACCCGGCCTTCAACCAGCTCGTGTCCGAGGCGGCGCGGATGCGCTACCGCTCGAACAACGGGTTCGGCGTCCCGATGACCGTCCGCGCCCCGTACGGCGGCGGCGTCCACGGCGCGCTGTACCACTCGCAGTCGGTCGAGGCGTTCTTCGCCCACGTACCGGGGCTCAAGGTCGTCATCCCGTCGACGCCCTACGACGCCGCGGGCCTGCTGCGATCCTCCATCCGCGACGACGATCCGGTCCTCTTCTTCGAGCACAAGAAGATGTACCGCTCCGTGCGCGGCGACGTCCCCGCGAACGACTACCTCGTGCCGCTCGGCAAGGCCGCGATCACGCATCCCGGTACGCAGATCACGGTGCTCGCCTACGGACTGATGGCCCACTACGCGCTCGAGGCAGCTGACGTCGTGGCGGAGGATGGGATCAGCGTCGAGGTCGTCGACCTCCGGACGCTCCGCCCGCTGGATCGCGAGACGATCCTGTCGTCGGTGAAGAAGACCGGCAAGTGCCTGATCGTCTACGAGGACAACCGGTTCCTGGGCTACGGCGCAGAGCTCGCCGCAATCGTCGCCGAGGAGGCCTTCGATTACCTCGACGGGCCGGTCTCACGCGTTGCCGGTCCAGACGTCCCCGGCGTGCCCTACAACCACGTCCTCGAGGACTGGTTCATGGTCAACCCGACGAAGATCGCGGACGGCATCCGCAAGCTCGCCGCGTACTGATTCGCCGCGTCCTGATCGCGCGGGCTGCTGCCGGCTGACCGCCGGCCTCGGTGATCCCGACTACGGCGCCGGGCTGGCCGTCGCTTGCCCGAGCAGGCTCTTGAGGTCGAAGATCGTCCCGTTGCCGGCCGGCAGGAGCATGACCGTGATCTTGTCGGAGAGCTTCTGGATGTACTGGTATTGCAGGATCTGGTCGGTGAGCGACGCGCTCAGGAGGCCGTTGGCCTCGGCCTGGCCCTTCGCAAGCGCGACCGTGGAATCCGCCTGGCCCTGCGCCTGGGCGACGGCCTGCTGTGCCTGGATCTGCTTCTGGGCGAGGATCTGCTGCTCGGTCTGGACCTGCTGCTGTGCGACCTGCTTGTCCTCGATCGCCTGCTGGAAGGCGTCCGAGAACGCGATGTTCGCGATGAAGATGTCGTCCACGACGATGTGATAGCGGGACAGGCTCGTGGCCAGCTGGTCCTTGGCCCGGAGCCGGATCTCGTCGCGCTTGGCGAGGATGTCGTTCACCGAGTACTCCGGGACGACGGACTTGATGAAGTCGTTGAAGGCCGGGTCGATGATCTTCTCGGCAAAGTCCGTGCCG
>DASSHR010000113.1:0-1797 GCA_035692745.1 Candidatus Limnocylindrales bacterium
GGGCCGTGCTAGGCGGGGAACTAGCGGTGCCCTGTACCTGCAATCCGCTCCAGCAGGGCTGAATTCCTCCTCGAGGCCTTCCCGTCCGGAGGCCGACGCTCCAGGCGGTGTCGAGGATCGGGTCCCGCGCAGCGGCGAATCGCGAACCGTGTCAGGTCCGGAAGGAAGCAGCACTCAGCGAAGCTCGTCGGGTGCCGCGGAAAGGCCTGGTCTGAGCCGTCTTCAGCGAAGGGCCCGGGCGCAAGTCGATCGACAGGGGGTGCACGGCAACTTGCACCACGTGAACAGCCAACGCACCACCGGAGCCGCGTGACCGACCTCACTCTCCAGGGTTCGAGCCCGGTGCCGGCCGGCGATCCGCCGACGCAGCCGGCATCGACGCCGCCGCCCGCCCACCAGGCGCTGTACCGGCGCTGGCGCGCGCAGACGTTCGCCCAGGTGCTCGGCCAGGAGGCGGTGGTCGAGACGCTCCGCAACGCCGTCCGAACGGATCGGGTCGCCCACGCGGTGTTGTTCGTCGGGCCGCGCGGGACGGGCAAGACCTCGCTGGCGCGCATCCTCGCGAAAGCGGTCAACTGCACGAACCTCCAGGACGGCGATCCGTGCGACGCCTGCCCGTCGTGCGTGTCGATCCGCGAGGGCCGGGCGATGGACCTGCTCGAGATCGACGCCGCCTCGAACCGCGGCATCGACGCGATCCGCGACCTCCGCGAGCGGATCAACTACGCGCCCACGGACCTCAAGCGCAAGGTTTACATCCTCGACGAGGCGCACCAGATCACGAAGGACGCGTGGAACGCCCTCCTGAAGTCGCTCGAGGAGCCGCCTGACTTCGTCATCTTCATGTTCGCCTCGACCCATCCCCAGGAGTTCCCGCCGGCGATCCTGTCGCGACTCCAGCGCTTCGACGTGCGACGACTCACGACCGACGAGATCGAGGGCAAGCTCCGCCGGATCCTCGACGCCGACGGGCGCGCCGCGGCACCGGAGGCGGTCCACCTGATCGCCCGGCTCGCCGCGGGCGGGATGCGCGACGCCGAATCGATGCTCGACCAGCTCCTGTCATCCTCGTCTGATTCGCTCGACGAGTCGCGCGTGCGGGACCTCCTCGGCCTGGCCGATGCCGAGACCGTCGATGGCTTCGTCGAGGCGCTCGTCGCTTCCGACGCGCGGGCCGGCATCCACCTGCTCGACGCCCTCGAGGATCGGGGACGCGACCTCCGCGGGTTCCTCGACCAGGTCATCGAGGCGCTGCGTTCCGGGCTCGTCGGCGGCCCGCCGACCGCCGGCTCGAACGCCGTGCGCAACCATCCCATCACCGACCTCGCCGCGGCCGCGCGACGGCTGGCCGCCATCGACCCGAGCCGAGCCGGGGTCGGCGGCCTGCGGCTGCAGCTGGAGCTCGCGCTCTTCCCGGATCCGGGCCGTGCCCCGGCAGGCGCCTCGATGCCTGCCTCGGTGGCGGCCCCCGTCCCGGTCGCGGCTCCGGTCCCCGCGACCACTCCCGTCCCCGTGGCGGCGAAGCCGGCCCGCAAGGCCGCGCCACCGCATGAACCCGACGCTGCGTCGGCGCCAGAACCCGGGCCCGCGCCGGCGCGCGCATCGGCATCGACGCCCGCGGCTGCCCCGGCCGCGCCTGCGCCGCCTCCGGCTGCCCCTGCCCCGGCCCCGGCTGCCCACGCCCCGGCCCCGGCTGCCCAGGCCGCGTCCGTGGCGACCCCGGAGCCCACCGGCGATCTCGCCACCCTGCGCGACCGCTGGCCGGAGATCGTGGCCCGGGTGAGCCAGCACCCGCCG
>DASSHR010000114.1:0-8778 GCA_035692745.1 Candidatus Limnocylindrales bacterium
CGGTGACGTCGCCCAGTGGCCGGCAATCGAGGAAGCGGCCGCGGCGTGGACCTCGCGCGGCCTGCGTGTCCTGCTCGTGGCCACGTATCCGGATGCGGCGGCGCTCCCGCACGCAGAGGACGAAGCCGACGCCGCGCTCCCGCTGGGCATGCATCCGCTCGGGCTCGTGGCGCTGCGCGACCAGCTCCGGGGCGAGGCAGCGGCGACCCTCCTGCGCTTCATCGAGGCCGGCGTCGCGATCAAGATCATCTCCGGCGACGACCCGGACACGGTGGTGGCCCTCGCGCGCCAGGCGGGCCTCGAGGGCGACCTGCCGTCGATCTCCGGACCCGAGCTGGAGGCAGCCGATGACGCCGCCGTCGCGAAGCTGGCCACGGACACCACGGTGTTCGGCCGGATCACGCCGGCCCAGAAGGAGCGACTGGTCGACGCGCTCCGCGGCGCCGGGCACTACGTCGCCATGATCGGCGACGGCGTGAACGACGTGCTCTCCCTCAAGAAGGCGAACCTGGCGATCTCGATGGGCTCCGGCAGCCAGGCGACCCGCGGCGTCGCGGATCTTGTGCTGATGGGCGACTCCTTCGCCGCCGTCGCGCAGGCGGTCGAGGAGGGCCAGCGAATCATCAACGGGATGCAGGACATCCTGAAGCTCTTCCTGACGCGCATCGCCACGGTGGGCCTCGTCGTGGTGAGCTCGCTCGTCGTCGTGTCCTTCCCCATCGAGCTACGGAACGCCTCCGCGCTCACGATCTTCACGGTGGGCATCCCGAGCGCGCTGCTCGCCGTCTGGGCGGCACCCGGCCGGCGCGTCGCGGAGTCACTGGCGAAGACCCTGGCGAGCTTCGTCATCCCGGCCGCCGTCGTCTCGAGCCTCATGGGCCTCGTCGTCTTCTACGGCTCGATTGCGCTCGCCGGCGCGGCCGACGAGGCCGCCGTGACAGCGGCAAGCGCCCAGGCACGGACCGCGCTCACGACCTTCCTGGTGTTCATCGGGCTCGCGCTGATCGTGTTCGTGGAGCCGCCGACGCGGTGGTTCGCGGTCATCGAGCCGCGCACGAAGGACCGCCGGCCGACGTACCTGGCGCTCGTGCTGGGCCTCGGCTATGTCGCGACGCTGCTGCTCCCGCCGATGCGCGAGTTCTTCTCGTTCGCCGTGCCCACGCCGCGCGACGCGCTCCTGGCGGTGGCCGCGGGCCTCGTCTGGATCCCGCTCGTGCGCGAGTTCTGGATGCGCCAGCTCGTGCACCGCTTCCTGGGCCTGGGCTAGCGGCGGCTACAGCTCCATCGCGATCGACGGCGCATCCGGGCGCGACTCGGCGCGCGGCGGCGCGATCTCGTGATGCCGGTTGCAGCGCGCCTCGTACGTCTCGACGGCCTGCGAATCCATCCCCCCGATGACGACGAGCGGGTCGTCGATCGCGGCCGGTCGTCCGTTCACGAGCCGCTGGGTGCGCGTCGCCGTCTCGCCGCAGATCACGCAGATCGCGGTGAGCATCGAGACCTCGTCGGCGACGGCCATCAGGGCCGGCATGGAGCCGAACGGCCGGGCGGCGAAATCCGTGTTCAGCCCGGTCACGATGACATGCCGTCCCGAGCGCCGCAGTGCCTCGACGGCCTCGACGATCTCGGGCACGAAGAACTCGGCCTCGTCGATGCCCACGAGGTCCGCGTCCGTCTCACGCGCGATCGTGACGATCTTCCAGGGATCGTCCGTCGCGATGACGCGCGACGGGTACCGCGCCATCGAGCGGCTTTCCGCGTACTCGGGTGGCGTGCGCGTGTCCATCTCGGGCCGCACCAGCAGGATGCGGCGACGGGCATATTCGGCGCGCCGGAGCAGCCGCAGCAGCTCATCGGTCTTGCCCGACGACATGCACCCGACGATGACGTGGAGCCACGGGTCGGCGCGGTAGAACATCGCCTCGGAGGGTACCGCTGCGGCGGGCTACAGGCCGAGGTCGGCCCGGACGGTCTTGAGGCCCTCGATCACGTTCAGGACGTGGTCCTCGAAGGGCACGCCGAGCTCGTCGGCACCCTTCGTGAGCTGGTCGCGCGGCACCTGCCGGGCGAAGCCCTTGTCCTTCATCTTCTTGACGACCGACCGGACATCGACCTCGTCGAGGCTGCGGTTCGGGCGCACGTAGGTGACTGCGATCACGAAGCCGGTCATCTCGTCGCAGGCATACACGGCCTTCGCGAGCAGGCTCGTGCGCGGGATGCCGGTGTGGTCGCCGTGGCCGAGGATCGCCTCGACGACGTCCTCGCGATAGCCGAGGTCACGGAGCACGTCGGCGCCGCGCATCGGATGCGTGTCCGGGTAGCGCTCGTAGTCGAAGTCGTGCAGGAGGCCGGCGGAGCGCCAGACCTCCAGCTCGTCGCCCTGGATGCCGAACCGGTGCTCGCCGTACCACGCGACCGCGGCTTCGACCGCGAGCCCATGGCGGCGCAGGGCGTCCGTGTGCGTCCACTCGCAGAGCAGGTTCCAGGCGTCGGCACGACTCGGTTGGGGCGGCATGCCGCGAGGGTAGCCGCCGCGGGTGAGCGCGGCCGCCGCGGAACGGCGACCGCGGCCTACTTGATGAGCTGGACCCCGACCGCCTTCGAGCCGGTGCCCGAGCCGACCCCCGCACCCACCGTTCCCGTGCCCATGATGTGCTTGAAGATCGCGACGATGCACGACGAGGCGCCGTTGCCGGTGTCGCACGTGGCGGAGTTGTTGCCCGCGATGTAGGCGGCATGGAGTCCGCCGCAGCCCGTGACCGTCGGGCCGCACAGCTGCATGAAGGCGAAGCTGGGCATCCGATACCACTGGTTGGTGCCACTGCCACCCAGGTCTCCGGCCGGGCACCCGTAATTCGGCGCCGTGATCACCGCGGGCGACGTGTTGTCCACGGTGGTGCTGTGCGACGGGTTGCACGTGAGGTCGAACTGGGGGGCGAGGACGACCTCGCCGTCATAGGTCCGCAGTGCGTCCTCGACGGACATGCTGCACGCGCCGCCGCCGCCGTTCGAGTTGCCGGTCGCCGTCACGTACTGCCAGGACGGCAGGTCGATGGCGGGGTTGTCGGCCGTCAGGATCGAGCACACGACGTCGCCGATGCCACCGCCCGGTGGGTGCCAGTCGAGGTAGCCGACGTTGCCCGGGCTGCTCTGGCAGAGCGGGATCTTGTAGACGACGTTGAAGGTCCAGCTCTCGCCGGTGTCGATCGGCTTGTTGCTGCCGTCGCACTGGATGATGTTCACGGGAAACGCGATCGGCAGCAGGGCGCAGTAGTTGCCCTCGGTCGCATCGCAGTAGCCCTGCAGGTAGCCGGCCACCGCGGTGGCGCGCGTCGTCACCTGGAACTGGTTGATGCCGATCGCGCCGGCGACGTACGCGTCCACGGTCTTGTGGCCCATCACCATCACGCCCGAGACGGGACCGACGAGCCGATTCGGGCAGTCCGGCGCGACGGACGTGCCACCGGGCAGGACGTGCGAGCTGTTGCCGACCGTGAGCGCGGATGCCAGGTCTTCCGTCCGGTCATCGTTGATCGCGCCCTGGCCGTCGCTCATGAGCGGGATCCCGCAGATGTCGGTGTAGTACGCGGCGTCGACGGTCATGTTGTTGGCCGTGGCGGTCTGGGTGATCCGGGCGCTGATGTTGTTATCCCAGCCCCCGCTCGGCTCCGTCGTCCCGGCCAGCCGCTCGGCGAGCAGCACCGCGCCGGCTTCGGCGGCCGCGTCGGCGCCGTTCTGGGTGACACGCTGCTGGGCGAGCACGTTGCCCCCGTCCACGATGGTCGCCACGAGGGCGACCGCGAGCAGGATGGCGCCGACCATCACGATGATCGCCTGCCCGGACTCGGCATCGCGACGCGCGAGGTATCGACGAAGGAGCTGGCTCATGGGAACACCCTTTCGATGGGCATGGAGGAGGTCTGGCTCATCGCAATGGGCCCGATGAGCAGGTTCACGAATGGCGTCGAGACGGTGAAGTTGTAGGTGACGGTCACGGACGCGATGCACCCGACGTGGAGCGTCGGATCGCAGTCGAGCGTGGTGCCGGGTGGCGCCGCATAGGCGACCGAAACGTTCGCGGTCTTGATGCCGATCACACTGCCGGCGGCGATCGCACAGCCCCGAAGGGACCAGTGGGGCTCATACGGGTCTTCGATGGGGCGTGTCTCATCGCAATCGGTGACGTCGGGCAGCTGGTTGACCGTGGCGACCCGCACCGCCTGGCGCGCCGCGTTGGCGATCGTGTTGAACGCGAACACCGCTCGCCCGATCTCGAAGAAGCCGACGATGAGCAGCACGATGATCGGGAAGACGAGCGAGAACTCGACGAGGCTCTGGCCGCGGGCGCCGCGCCGCCGATCGCCGGAGCGGCCCTGCCGGTGGCGACCCACCCGTCGCGTCACGGTGCCGTGCGTCACGGCGCGTTGCTCCGGACCGTGATGCTGGTCGAGCAGTCCACCGTGGTCGTGCCGCTCACGGTCAGGCTCTGCCAGGCGATCGTGTAGGTCGGCGGGACGAGCGGCGAGAAGATCACGCCGCCCGTGAAGCCCGCTGCCTTCCATTTCGCGGCTGCCTTGTTGGTCTTGGTTCCGAGCAGCGAGATGACGTGGCACTGCGCGGGCGTGGCGCTCGGCGTTGCCGTGCCGGTCGGCGTCGGGGCCGCGGAGCCGCTCGGCGCGGTCGTGGCGCTGGCTCCGGGGGAAGGGGTCGGACCGGGCGTCGCCGTGGGCGTGCCGCCCGTCGGCGTGGGCGCGGGCGAGGCCGTCGGCGCCGTCGAGGCGATCGGAATCCCTTCGATCGTCCCGGTCCGGATCGGGAACGCCGACGAGGCGCTCACCAGGATGCTGTTGCCGAGGATGTTCGAGATGATCGGCGTGATCAGGTGGAACGAGCAGGTGAGCGTGACCTTCGCGGGAGCGGCGATGCTCGTGCCGCTGGAGAACGTCGGCGCCGGCACGCTTGCGAGGTCGCAGTTGAGCTCGCCTGTCTCCGTCTGGACGAGCCGGCTGTACTCCGACAGCACGCCGAGGTCGTATGGCACCGTCCAGGCGGTCGGGTTCATGGCCGCGTAGTTCGCCGCCTCGCGCGCCGCCTGGTTGAGCGACACCCAGCCGAGGAACACGCGGCCGAAATCGAGCCCGAACAGCACCATGAACAGGGCGAGCGGCAAGGTGATGGCGAACTCGGCGAGGCTCTGGCCGAGGCCCTTCCTCGACCCTCCGAGGCGCCGTCGCAGGACCGCGGGCACGGCCGCGCGAGCAACGCGGGCGAGGGCCGATGCGGGCCTCGCTGGGGCGTCGTCGATCTCGGGCGTCGGGGTGCTCGCCATCTCGGGTAAGAGTCTTCGGAGGGCACCTTTCCCGTCACCTTGCCATTGGTTCGACGGGGCAACACCCCTTCGTACTGCCCCAGGGGGACCACGATTCGATGCGGACCGCACCGAACCACCGCTGACCGCCTCAGGCTGGGTCAGCTAGGCCTCGGTGGCGGGCGGCTCCGCGGGGAGCAGGACCGTGAAGGCGGCGCCCGACCGATCCTCCGGGGCCTCGAGCACGAGGTCACCGCCCATCGCGCGGCACAGCTGGCGCGACACGTACAACCCGAGCCCGGTGCCCTCCGCCCCGGCGCCCGCCGAGCCTCGCTCATAGCGCTCGAAGATCCGGTCGCGGTCCTCCGGCTTCACGCCCGGGCCGGCGTCCTCGATGGTGATCGCGAGGCGATGCTCGGTGGGGCGCGGCGCGACGGTCACGGTGATCGGAGCGGCGGCATACCGAACCGAGTTGTCCAGGAGCGCCCACAGCACCTGGTCCAGCTGGTCGGGGTCGGCGATCGCGAGCCAGCCGGCCGCGTCGTCGACGAGCTCGAACGGGATGTGGCTCGCCCCGAGCGCGTCCCACGCGCGCCGGACCCGGGGCGCGATCGCCAGCACCTCGGAGGCGGACCGGATCGTGCCCGCCTCGACGCGCGAGACGGTGACCAGCTGGCGGATCATCCGATGGAGGCGATCCGCCTGCTCGACGATGATCCCGAGCCGCGCGTCGGACCGCTCACCCTCGAGCTGCTCGGCATAGGCGCGGATGCTGGTCAGCGGCGTCTGCAGGTTGTGGCTGATCGCGCGCAGGAACTCATCCTTGGCGGCATCGAGGTCGACGAGGGTCCGCCGCTGCCGCTCGACCTTGTCGAAGAGCTCCAGGTTCCGGATCGCCACGGCCACCTCGCTGGCGTACAGCTCGAGGAGGTCCTGGTCGGCCGCGTCCCAGCGCCGCGTCGCCGGGATGTGCCCGACGAGCACGCCGACCCGCTCGTCGGGCAGGGCGAGCACCGCCCGTACCGGGTGGGCCTCGCCGGGGATGTCCTCCTCCACCGGGACCATCGTCGGGTCACCGAGGATGATCCGCGCGTCGATCATCGTGAACGCATCCCGCCCGCTGCGGGTCGCCTCGGCGACCAGGCGTTCGAGCCCGTCGCGGGGCGACGTCGCGCCGATTGCGAGCAGGATCCGCCCGAGCTCGGCGTTGCGGCGCTCGAGATCGCTCGCCAGCCGGTTGTGGCTCTCGACCAGCCGGGCCAGCTCGTCCTCGCCCGCCACCTCGACCCGTACCGACAGGTCGCCGGCCGAGGCGCGCTCCACCGCGCGCGAGACGGCCTTCAGCGGTGCCGTCAGGTTGCCTGCGAGGAAGTACGCGAATAGCACCGCGACAATGATCGCGGCCGCGAGCACGAACAGGACGACGCGCACCAGGGTGGAGTCGAGGTCGCCCGTGCGTGCCACCTCGGTGATCAGCATCACGATCCCGAAGCCGGCGAGGGGCAGGACGGAGCCGGCGACGAGGCCCACGGTGAGGCGCGAGCGGAAGGACATCGACGACCCGACGCGGACCGGTTCGGCGCGTCCGACCGGCGCCTCCGCCACGCGTCGGCCGGCGTTGCTCACGCGTCCGCCGGGCCGGCGGATTCCGCGGGTCGCGCGACGAGCCGGTAGCCGACGCCGCGCATGGTCACCAGGTGGACCGGATGATCCGGGTCGGGCTCGATCTTCTGGCGCAGGCGCCGCATCGTGACCCACACGTACGAGGGGTCGGCGTCGTCGGTGTCCCCCCAGCCGCGGTCGAGCAGGGTCTCCGTGGTCACCGTGGTGCCGAGGTTCGCGGCCAGCGCGTAGAGCAGCCGTGATTCGGTCGGCGTGAGCTGCACGCCCACGCCGCGGACGGTGGCGGTCCGTCGGCGCAGGTCGATCGAGAGATCCGGCCCGAGCACGAGCTCACGACGCGGCACCTTGTCCCCGACCCGCCGCATCACCCGCGCGATCCGTGCCCGCAGCTCGGGGTAGTGGTACGGCTTCGTGACGTAGTCCTCGGCGACCTCCTCGAGCAGGTCGGCCTTCGAATCGGCGGTGTCGATCGCCGAGAGGACGATGATTGGGAGGTCCGCCCGGGCCTTGACCTCGCGGGCGAGGGTCAGCCCGTCCATCCGGCTCATCATCATGTCCACGATCAGCAGGTCCGGCCAGCCGCCGTCGAGGCGCCGCAGGGCCTCCTCCCCGTCGCGCGCGGTCTGGATCTCGAAGCCGTCGGAGCGCAGCTGGTCCGCGAGCAGGACGAGCAGGTTCGGATCGTCGTCGACGATCAGGATCCGCGGCGATCCGGGTCCGCCCCCGCCTCGCCACCCGCCGCTCAGCATGGCGGGAGGATACGCCCCGGGTCGGGGCGCCTTCCGGTCGGGGCGCCTCGGGGTCGGGGCGCCTCGGCGGGCCTCAGGGCGCCTTCGGGTCGACGAATCGGCAGCGATCCCGGAGCGGGCACAGCTCGTGCTTCGGGCGTTGCGATTGGCAGATCAGCCGGCCGTGGCGGATCAGGTTCACGTGGGCCTCGTGCATCTGGTCCGGCTGGAGCATCGCCAGGAAGTAGTCGTGCGCCTGGTCCCCGGTTGCCTTGGTCGGGATGAGGCCGACGCGCTTCGACACCCGTTCGACATGCCGGTCGACCGGCATCAGCGGCATCCCGAACGAGAACAGCAGCACGACGGACGCCGTCTTGACGCCGATGCCCTTGATGTTCGTCAGCCACGTCCGCGCGTCCATCGCGCTCATGTCGCCGAGGAACTCCAGCGAGTAATCGCCGCGCGCCTCGTGGATTGCGCGCAGGGCGGACTTGATGCCGCGCGCCTTGCCGTTCGGCAGGCCGCCGGGCCGGATGACCTCGACGAGCTCCTCGAGCGGCGCCATGTCGACGAGCGCCCAGTCCACGGGCACGCCATCCGGCAGCCCGACGCCACCCCAGCCGGGACCCGGCTCGTGATGCTCCACCGGCCGATCCGATGGATACGCCTTCCGAAGCTCGATGAAGGCGTACTCGGCGTTCGTGTCGGCGCTGTTCTGGGTCAGGATCGTCAGGACGAGCTCCGACGTGGGATCCCAGCGCCGCCCGTACGCCGGCCGGCCGTAGACCCCGGCGAGCCCATCGAGCGTGAAGTCGACGAGGCCCGGCCGGGTCCGCTCGAGGCGCTTCGCCCAGGCGAGATAGGGATTCGGCTTGCGCCGCTTCGGCCTGGCCTTCGACTTCGCCTTCGTTTTCGGCTTCGGCTTCGGCAGGGCCCTGGAGGTCGGCGTCGTCGCAGCGCGTGGCGGTTGCGCAGGTGGCGGAGGTTGGGTCACGTGTGCATGGTGCCCTACGGCCACGGAACCATGCGCCATGTGACTGCCAGGCAACCATACGCGTCGAATTGGCCGTGGCGAGTGCTCGCCACCGGTCGACATCGGTCTTCGTTGCGTGACAGGCA
>DASSHR010000115.1:0-4295 GCA_035692745.1 Candidatus Limnocylindrales bacterium
GGAAGAAGTCGGGCGCGGCGATCGTGGCCAGCGAATAGCCATACGCGGCGGTCGTCCCGACCGCGATCAGCGTGTTCATGTCCGTGGTGCGGTGCCGCAGGGCCTTCCAGGCACCCACGTAGAAAGGCCAACCCGCCCACAACTGGACCGGCGTTGCAAGCGCGAGCTGGAACAGCGGCTCGGTGAACAGGGCCGGCAGCCACGGCGCGATGGTCATGCGGGCAAGCCCGATGAGCAGCGGGCCCGTGAGCACTGTCGCGACGACGAAGCGGACCCACAGGGAGCGAGCGTGTCGCGCAGCGGACTCGTCGTGCTCCGTCCGGGCGTCGGCCGCTGCCTCGACATCGATGCGCGTCGCGGCGTCTGCCGCCTGGTCCGCGCGGGCCACGTAGCCCGCGGCGTCGACGGCCGCGATGAGGTCGGGAACCGAGGTGCGGGCCGGGTCGAACCTGATGGTCGCCGACTCGGCCGCGAGGTTGACGTTGGCGTCTTCGACCCCGTCGACCTTCTGCAGGAAGCGCGTGATCCGGTTCACGCACGATGCGCAGGTCATCCCCTCGACGGGGAACGACACGATCTCGATGGGCTGGGTGGGGGTGGTCAAGGTGGGGCTGGTCACGCGGTCAATGATACTCCCGGGGAGTATCTTGGCAACGGGCCGAACCGCCTGATTATGCTGGCACGGTGCCGACGCTCGTGATCACCTCGCTCGCCGCCCCATGGGGCCCCATCTGGATCGCGGCCGGCGAGCGCGGCCTCACGGCGCTCGACCAGCTCGTGAGCGGGGACGCGTTCGTCGAACGCCTCCAGCGCCGCTTCCCAGGGGCGCGGCTCGAAGCGATCGAGGCGGCGCCACGCGATGACCTCGCTGCCGACCATGCCCGCCGCGGCCGCGCCGCGGTCGAGGCGTTCCTCGCCGGCGACCTCGGCGCCCTCGAGACGCTCGCAGTGGACCTCGCGGATCGCCCGGCCTGGGATCGCCAGGTGCTGGGCGCCGTGCGCGGCATTCCGCCGGGCGGTACGGCGAGCTATGGCGGCCTCGCGCGGATGATCGGCAAGCCCGGCGCCGCGCGCGCCGTGGGTGGTGCGGTCGGGCGCAACCCCGTGGGACTCGCCATTCCCTGCCACCGCGTGATCGCGGGAGACGGCACCCTCGGCGGCTACGGTGGCGGCTGGTGGGGCGGGCGCGCCGCGGGCCTCGAGCTCAAGCGCGAGCTGCTCGCACGCGAGGGCGTCCAGATTCCGGCTCCCCCGTCCCGGTAGACTCGGGCGCAATGTTCCAGATCTTCCGCAAGCGCGACTTCTCGCTCATGTGGTCCGCACAGCTCGTGTCGACCATCGGGAGCGCGCTCACCGACCTGTCCGCGGGGATCCTGATCTTCAAGCTGACGGGCTCCGCGCTCAACGTCGGCCTCGTCCTCATGGTCACTGCGATCCCCACCCTCTTCGTGGGGCTGTTCGCCGGCGTCTTCGTCGATCGCTTCGATCGCAAGAAGATCCTCCTCGCCTCCGACCTGCTGCGCGGCCTGATCGTGCTGATGATCCCGATCGCCTTCATCAGCCTGGGCAACGAGACGGGCATCCCCGTGATGTACGGCCTCCTGTTCCTCTCGGCGACCGTGCGCACGTTCTTCGATCCGGCCTGGGAGAGCGTGCTGCCCGAGATCGCGTCGGAGGAGGAGCTCACCCAGGCGAACTCGTTCCTGTCGATCAGCTCGTTCGGCTCGACCGCCGTCGGCTTCGCGCTCGCGGGGTTGCTGGCCGGCATCGACATCCACCTGCCCTTCTTCATCGATGCAGCGACCTTCGTCTTCTCGTTCGTACTGGTGCTCGCCGTCCGCGTGCCGAAGGCGCCCGCGACCGACGAGGAGACCACGGCAAGCGTCGTCATCGAGAACCTGTCGAGCGGCGCCAAGTACCTCTGGCGCACGCCGCTGCTGCGCTCGCTGTTCCTGATCAACGTGCCGATCATGCTCGCGTTCGGGCTCTGGAACGTGCTGCTGCTGCCCATGGCGATCAAGGAGCTCCACGCGACGGAGTTCGAATACGGCCTCCAGGAAGGCGTGACGTCGGTCGGGTTCGTGGTCGGGAGCCTCATCATGGCCCGCTACGGCGACCGCCTGGCCGAAGGCACCTGGATGGTTGCCGGGGTCTTCCTGATGGGCGTCTTCGGCATCCTCTACGGCGCGGCGCCGGACATCCAGGTCGCCATCGTCCTCGTCGCGATCACCGGGCTGCTCAACTCGCCGATGGGCCTCGGACGCCGGCTGCTCATGCAGAAGAACATCCCGCGCGAGATGCGCGGCCGCGTGTTCTCCGCGTTCGCCGTCGCGCGTGACGTCGTGACCCTCGTCGGCATGGCCGGCGCGGCACTCGCGGACCTGTACCCGGTTCGGAACCTCATCATCGCCTCGTCGCTGCTGCTCGTCGGCGCCGGCATCCTGGGTCAGCTGCTGCCGGGCATCGGCCGGAAGGGCGCCGAATGGCGGCGCACGCTCCAGCTCCTCCGATCGGCGCCGCAGGCGAACCGCGTCGGCGCCGGGCGGGCGGCAACCATGCTCGACTTCGATCGGCTGATGTCGGTGATGCCCGAGATCGGGGCGGTCGCGCTCAACCGGCGATCGACCTTCCTCCAGGACCTCACCGTGGCCCGCGCCGAGCCGGGCGAGGCGATCGTCAAGGTCGGCGATCCCGGCGATCGGGCGTACTTCCTGCTGAACGGCAAAGCCGTCGCGGGAATCCCGGAGGAGGGCGGGTACCGCAGCCTGTCGTCGATGGGCCCGGGCGACTTCTTCGGCGAGATCGGCGCACTCCGCGGCGGCATCCGCACGGCCAACGTGGTCGCCGACGAGCAAACGGACCTGCTCGAGGTCCCGAGCGCCTCGCTGCGCTCCATGATGGAGCTGCCGGAGCTCAACACCCTGATCAACGAGAAGCTGATCGAGCGACTCGGAAGAACCAGCTCAACGGACTTCGTGCGCCTCAACCGGCCCGACCAGGGCGACCTCAAGGACCTGCGCCGGCGGCGGCCGAAGGGTACGGCCGGAGCTCGCGCCTGACCCTGCTCCGGCGCAGGGCCCGACGGGACTGCCGGATCTGCCCTGCACGCTCGCTAGACTGATCCCGTGGACGGGCAGGACTGCCGGACGTGCGGGGAGACGAATCCGGCCGAGGCCCGCCTGTGCGGGATGTGCGGCTCCGCCCTCCGCGCCGACGACGAGGCGGCCGGCGAGGTTCGTCGGGTCATCACCCTCGTCACGTCGGACCTCAAGGGCTCGACCGCGCTCGGCGAGCGCCTGGACCCCGAAGCGCTGCGCGAGGTCCTGAACCGGTACTTCGACGTCATGCGCGCCGTGTTCGAATCGCACGGCGGGACGATCGAGAAGATCATCGGCGACGCGATCGTCGCGGTGTACGGCCTGCCCTTCGCCCACGATGACGATCCGCTGCGGGCCCTCGAGGCCGCCGCGGAATCGCAGCGTGCCCTGGCGACCCTCAACGACGAGCTGGATGCCGGATATGGCGTCCGACTCGTCGTCCGGACCGGCATCGCGACCGGCGAGGTCACGTTCGGCGCGGCCGAGGCGGGTCAGCACGTGCTGCTGGGCGACGCGGTCGACACCTCGACCGTGATGGAGCAGAACTCGCCGCCGATGGAGGTGCTCGTCCACGAATCGACGCGCGACCTCGTCGGCGACATGGCCGAGTTCGAGGCCCTGCCGCCGGTCAGCCCCAAGAACTCGGAGGAGCTGTTCAACGGGTTCCGCCTCGTGTCGGTCAAGGAGCGCGCCGGCGAGGCCGAGGAGGCCGTCCACGAGGCGGATCCGGGGATGCGCATCTGCCCCGGTTGCGGCGAGCAGTCACCGGAGCGCATGCGGTTCTGCACGACCTGCGGCGCATCGCTGTCGACCCACGTAGCGCGCGAGAGCCGGCGCACGGTGACGATCGTGTTCGCGATGCCCAAGGTCCACTCGCTGTCGGGCGAGGCGCCGGGGCCGGAGACGATGCGCGACGTGATGTCCGACTACTTCGAGGGCATGCGGGGCGCCCTGGAGCGCCATGGCGGCACGGTCGAGAAGTTCATCGGCGACGCGGTGATGGCCGTGTTCGGGCTGCCGGTGCGCCACGAGGACGACGCGATCCGCGCGATCCGGGCGGCGGCCGAGATGCAGACCGCCCTGGACGCCCTGAACCCGGGGTTCCGCACCGATCACGGCCTGGAGCTCAGCAACCACACCGGCGTGAACAGCGGCGAGGTCATCGCCGGCGACGCCACGACCGCCCAGCGGATGGTG
>DASSHR010000116.1:0-2447 GCA_035692745.1 Candidatus Limnocylindrales bacterium
ACCAGCTCCTCCAGTCGATCGCCCGCTAGCTCGGACGAGAAAGGAACAGCCAGTCATGGCGATCAAAGTCGCGACCGACGCCACCTTCGAAACCGAAGTCCTCCAGAACGACAAGCCGGTCGTCGTCGACTTCTGGGCCGCCTGGTGCGGGCCGTGCAAGCTCGTTGCCCCTGAGATGGAGAAGCTCGCCGAGAAGTACGAGGGCGCGATCGACATCGTGAAGGTCGACGTCGACGCGAACCCGGGCCTGAGCCGCGCGTTCAACATCATGTCGATCCCGACCATCGCGTTCTTCGCCCCCGGCAAGCAGCCGATGGGCGTCGTCGGGTTCAGGCCCGCCGAGCAGCTCGAGGTCCAGTTCGGCCTCGCGGGCTACCCGAAGGTCGATGCCGCGGCCGCCGCAGCGGCCGAGTCCGCGCCGGCCGCCACGAGCGACGCCGCGTAACCCTCGCTCCTCCAACGTCGTCGAGCCCGCCGGCAACGGCGGGCTCTTCGATTCCTGGGCGACCGAGTCGCCGCATGGCCCCGTCGCCGCGTGGCCCCGTCGCCGCATGGCCCGCTCGCCGCGTGGTGAAGCTCAGCCCGGGGCAACTTTTTCGCTAATTGCCATCGGGGGGCGCTTAACGGAAAAGTTGGGCTCGGACGGCCAGGTTTCGGCCTTTGAGCCGCCCCGGTCGGGGCGGATCCACGCTCAGGAGACCGTGCGGAAAGGTCGTTGTGATCGCTTCGACGCGCGATGTTTTCGGTTAAGCGCCCTCGGGTGAGAATTACCGAAAAACCAGGCCCGCCGCCGGGCCAACTGGGTACGCCCAGCCCGGCGTCCTGACGGCCGACGCTGCCTACGGTGCCGCGCGGCGGTAGGCGAGGTCAAACCACGCGGTCACGCGGTCGACTGCGTGGCCGTCGAGCTCGCGTGGGTTGAAGCGAACCCATTCGGGGCCCCGTGGCGAGGGTCCGGCGTCAGGCGTGCGAGTCGCAGCGGCAGCGATCGGCTTGTCGAGTCGGAGCTCGACGCCGAGCGGACCGGCGACGCAGAACGCGCGACCGCCGCGCGACCACGTCGTCGAGCCCTCAGCAGTGGCGGAGGTGGCGCCGGGGACGGCCGAGCCGAGCTCGACCAGCAATTGCGCCAGCGACGGGATCACCCGCGCGCCGCCTCCAGGACCGCTTCGAGGTCGGAGGCATGCGCGGCGTAGTGGTCCGTCGTCTCGTCGAGGAAGAAGCGCAGGTGGTCGGCGTGCTTGATCCAGCGCGACTCGGGCACGACGGTGAGGTAGCCGCGCAGCTCACCCGGGACCTCGCGGAACCGCCTGCGAACCTCCGACATCGGCAGAAGGCGCCACTCGGCGACCATCTCGTCGTTGATCGCGTCGCCGCGCGCGTCCCAGTCGCGATCCGCCTGCTCCTTGGCCGGGCTCGTCTCGCCGATCGCCAGCTCGCGAGCCACGACGAGCGTGTGCTCGAGCCAGCCCGCCATGTGGCCCATCAGGTCGCGGCCGGACCAGCCGTGCGCGCCATCCAGCGGCTCGGACAGGTCCTCGTCAGGGAGGTCGAGCAGGGCCTCATACGGTCGCCACGCTTCGCGCTCCTCCTCGAGGAACTCGAGCGCATTCAGGTACACCGGCTCAGACCCCGACCGGCTCGCGATACTCGCCGAAGACGGCGCGAAGGACGCCGCACATCTCGCCGAGCGTGGCGTACGCGGTGGCGCAGCGGATGAAGTGCGGCATCAGGTTCGTTTCCGAGGAACCGGGCCGGGACGCGGCATCGCGGAGCCCACGCAGGGCGCTCTCTACGGCGCCGGCGTCGCGCTCGCGCCGTGTCCGCTCCAGCCGGGCCATGTGGTTCTCGAGCGAGCCGGCGGGAACGTCGAGGACCGGGATCGTCGTCGACTCGCGCGAGTCCATGTACGCGTTCACGCCGACGATCCGCCGCTCGCGAAGGTCGACCTCGCGCTGGAACCGGTACGCCGCCTCGGCGATCTCGCGCTGCGGGTAGCCATCGACGACCGACGCAACCATGCCGCCACGCCGATCGATCTCGTCGAGATAGACCCACACCTGCCGCTCGACCTCATCGGTCAGCGCCTCGACGAACCACGAGCCGCCGAGCGGGTCGATCGTGCCCGTGACCCCGGTCTCCTCGGCGATGACCTGCTGCTGGCGGAGGGCCAGGAGGGCCGCTTCGGCGGTGGGCACCGCGAGGGCCTCGTCGTAGGCATCGGTGTGGAGCGACTGCGTGCCGCCGAGCACGGCCGCCAGCGCCTGGATCGCGACGCGCGTGAGGTTGTTCAGCGGCTGCTGCGGCGTGAGCGAGACGCCGGCGGTCTGCGTGTGGAAGCGCATCCAGGTCGAGCGCTCGTTCTCTGCGTGATACCGCTCCGTCATCAGGCGATGCCAGATGCGGCGCGAGGCGCGGAACTTCGCGATCTCCTCGAAGAAGTCCGA
>DASSHR010000117.1:0-5451 GCA_035692745.1 Candidatus Limnocylindrales bacterium
TCGCGGCTTGCCACCTCGCGGATCAACTTCCGGCTCCTCGCCCGCGAGGCAGTGGAACGCGGCAAGCAGATCGAGGTGATCTGCGCCGACGCCTCGGCGCGCGCCCTCGCCCTCGCCGCGGGACTCGCGGTCCACCCATCCGTTGCGTCATTCGAAGGTCGGGGAGCGGATGCTGCTGCCCTGGGCCAGGTCGGCAGTGGGGCGGAAGTCGGTGGCGTCGTCGCGGGTGGCGCGGACGCCGGAACGTTCGCAACGCTCGCGCCGGTGGACGACGACACCCAGACGCGGGTCCTCGCGTCGCCGCGGCGCAGCGCGCCCAAGGTGCCGATCGTCGGGCCGCCCAGACCGCCGATCCGGACCGGCGTCGCGGTGGGCGTCGGGCTGGCGGTGCTCGTGCTCATCCTCGTCGGCGGCTTCCTTGCCGCGCAGCTCCTGCCGTCGGCGACGATCGTGCTGCATCCGCGCTCGGAGGTCATCGGGCCGCTCCAGCTCACCGTGGAGGCGCATCCGGACGCCACGGCCGTCGACCAGGAGGCACTCGTCATCCCGGCGCAGCGCATCACGTTCGAGGTCGCTGCGTCGCAGACGTTCCCGGCCACGGGTCACAAGACGGTCGAATCGAAGGCCACCGGCACGGTCACGTTCTCGAACTTCGACACGGGCGGCGCGAACCGGATCGATGCCGGGTCGATCGTCAAGACCCCGTCCGGGATCGAGTTCCGGACGCTCGACTCGGTCACGCTCCCGAACGCCACGATCGAGTTCCCGTTCACCCTCGTGCCCTCGACGAGCTCGGTCGGGGTCGAGGCCGTCGAGGCCGGGCCGGACGGGAATGTCGGCAACAACGAGATCACGATTGTCCCGAAGGGCGAGAACAAGAACCTCCTCAAGGTCACGAACAAGGAAGCCACGAGCGGTGGCGAATCACGGCAGGTCACGCAGGTGAGCCAGGCGGACGTCGATGCCGCGATGACCGCGATCCAGGCGGCCCTCACCTCGGACCTTGACACCCAGCTCACCGCCGGCACCGGGGTCCCGGCCGGCGTCACGACGTTCCCGGCGACGCACGCGCTGGGCGAGGCGACGTACACGACGGACCCGGCGTCGTTCGTCGGCACGGAGGCGACGGAGTTCTCCCTCGATGCGACCGCGGAGGGCACGGTGATCGGCGTCGACCCGAGCCCGATCGACGACCTGGTCCGTGCGCGCCTCGACAGCCGGGTCGCCGATGGCTGGACGCTCGTCGAGTCGTCGATCCAGCCCGCCATCGGCACGCCCACCGTCGCCGGCGAGGTCGTGAGCTACCCGGTGACGATCTCCGGCACGCAGATCCACGACGTGAACGAGGCGGCCCTGGTCGCGCTGGTCAAGGGCCTGGTCCTCATCGACGCAAGGCACCGCCTCGAGGCCTATGGCGACGTCGAGATCTCGCTCTGGCCGGACTGGGTCGACAAGGTCCCGACCCGCACGGACCGGATCACATTGACGATCGGCGACCCGCAACCGTCGGCGGCCCCGACGCCGTGACCGGCGATCCGATGGCGCCACGGGGCGTCATCCTCGGCATCGATCTCGGCGAGCGGCGCATCGGGCTGGCCATCGCCGACTCGGACGGTCTCTCGTCCCGCCCGCTCGCAACCATCAATCGCGCCCGGAGCCTGGCGCCTGCGGACGACGCCGCCACGCTGGCGCGGGTCGTGGCGGAGCAGCGGGTCTCGGAGCTCGTCGTTGGGCTGCCCCTCGATGCGAACGGCGATCGCGGGCCGATGGCCCAGGCCGCGATGACGTGGGCGGCGGCGATCAGCCTCCGGCTGGACCTGCCGGTGGCGCTGCGCGACGAGCGCTTCAGCAGCCATCTCGCCGAGCAGCGGCTCGGTCCGATGCCCCGCGGCAGGAGCGGCGGGCCGCCGTCGAAGATGCAGCGCGACCGCTATCGTGAACGCGTGGATCGGGAAGCCGCCGCGATCATCCTCCAGGACGAGCTCGACGCCCGGCGCGCAGCGCGCCTCGAGGCGCAACGCGCGTGACGGTTCGCGCGTGACGGTTCGAGGCGGTCGAGGACCGCGAGAGCCGGAGATGCCGGCCTGGCGAGCGTCCGACGGGCGGGGCAATCCACCCGTCCGCACGCGACGGCGACCGGGCGAGCCCAGCCGGGGCCCCCGGGTTCCGGGATTCCTCAAGTTCCTGCTGTTCGCTGGCGGGCTCGCGGCGATCGTGCTCGTGGTGCTGTTCACGGCGCTCCGACCGATCGTGCGGGCAGGCATCGTGGGCTGGGCGTGGTCGAATCCCAGCTCGATCGTGAAGTTCCCATTCATCGCCGACCTGGTCAAGGAAGACCTCGGCACGCTCCTGACGGACCCCGCGAGCACCGACGCCAACCAGCAGGTGTTCACGGTGAACCCGGGCGACACGATCTTCCTGCTCGCGCCGCGGCTCCACGACACCGGCTTCATCAAGGATGAGCACGCCTTCCTGTACACGGCGCTCACGAGCGGCCTCGGGGACAAGCTCACCTCGGGCCAGTTCCTGCTCAAGGCAACCATGACGCCGGGCCAGGTGGCCGACGCGCTCGTGACCGCGAGGCTCGTCGTGACCACGAAGGACGTGACGTTCAGAGAGGGCCTCCGCATCGAGCAGATGACGGCCCTGCTGGAAACCTTCGAGTCCGGGGTCGATCCGCAGGCGTTCTACGACCTCGCCACCCACCCGACGCCGGAGCTGCTCGCCGACTACGAGTGGCTGAAGCTGCCGAAGGGCGCGAGCCTCGAAGGGTTCCTGTATCCCGACACCTACCAGATCGTCACCGCCTCGAGCGGCGGCCAGGCGACGGTGACGGACGCCGAAGGGCTGATTCGCAAGCTCCTCGACAACTTCTACGCCAAGGTCGGCGAGGATCGGATGAACGTCGCGTCGTCGCGCGGCATGAGCTTCTACCAGATCGTGACGCTGGCCTCCATCGTCGAGCACGAGGCAGTCGAGGACGCGGAGCGGCCGCTCATCGCGGGCGTCTACCAGAACCGGCTCAACGGGCTGCACGGCATCGCCAAGATCCTCAACGCGGATCCGACGGTGACCTACGCCAAGGACACGATGGAGCTCGCGAAGCTGCCGATCGAGGAGTGGAAGAACTACTTCTTCTGGAAGGTGCCGCCGAGCCCGCTCTCCGAGTTCAAGGTCGACAAGGCCCTGCAGGGCTATCAGACCTATCAGGTCGGTGGCCTCATCCCGGGCCCCATCTCGACGCCCAGCCTCGCCTCGATCGATGCCGCGCTCAACCCGGACACCTCCGACGGCTATCTCTACTTCGTCGCGATCCCGGACACGAAGACGCACGCATTCGCGAAGACGCTCGCCGAGCACAACGCGAACCTGAAGAAGTACGGCTACACGTGAGGTCGATCGCATGACCCTGGTTCACTCGCTGTCGCGCCCGCTGCGCCGGCTCGGACCGGCCGATTGGCCCCACCCGGCCGACTTCCCGGCGCCGCCCACGGCGTCGGATCGGCAGCGCTGGGCGGACGCGGATCGGGCGGCGCGCCCGGAACGCCTGGCTCGTCTCCGCAAGCGCATGGCGGACGGCGGCGTCGATGGCTACTTCGGCGTGCGCTGGGAGCACATGCGCTACCTGACCGGGCTGCCGTTCGACGAGGCCGAGATCTCGGGCTCGGGGGATTCGGGTAAGTTCCTGATCACGATGGACGACGTGTTCCTCCTCGCGGACTCGCGCTACACGATTGCCGCCCGCCGCGACGCACCGGACACGACGCTCTACGAGATCCACCGCCAGCTCACCGACGAGTGGAAGGGCGTCACGGACCAGGCCGGCGTGCACCGCGTCGCGATCGAGGCGATGACGATCCCGCACCTCACGTGGGAGCGGCTCTTGACGGCCGCGCCGGATGTCGAGCTGCTCGCGATCGAGGGCTGGGTCGAGGCCGACCGCCAGCACAAGGACGTCTCGGAGCTGGAGCGCGTCGCGGCGGCGTCGGCGGTTGCCGACCGCGCGCTCGCGTCCCTCCTGCCCTCGATCCGCCCCGGCGTCACCGAGAAGGAGCTCGCGCTCGACCTCGAGTGGCGGATGCGCACCGGCGGCGCGGATCGCCTGGCGTTCGATGTCGCCACGTTGGCGGGCGCCGAAGCGGCCCTGCCGCACGGCTCGCCGGGCCATCGCCAGGTCGAAGCCGGCAAGGTGCTGCTCTTCGACTTCGGGGCGCAGGTCGAGGGCTACCGCAGCGACATGACCCGCACGCTGTTCGTCGGCGAGCCGACGCCACGTGACCTGGATGTCTATCGCGTCGTCGCGGCCGCGCAGGACGTCGTCTTCGATGCGCTCGAGGACGCGGTTGCGGCGGCGCGCGCCGGTACGCCGATGCCGAACGGACCATCCATGGATCGCCTGGCGCGCGACGTCATCGCGGCCGATGGGCGGTTCCCGGTCTACGGGCACGGTCTCGGCCACGGGATCGGGCTCGCGACGCACGAGCTGCCCGGGCTCGGGATGCGCAGCCCGGACCAGCCGCTGCCGGATCGTACGGTGTTCTCGGTCGAGCCCGGGATCTACATCGAGGGCGAGACGGGCGTCCGGATCGAGGACCTCGTCGTCATCGACGTCGCTGCGAATCGGGTCGAGATGGTCACGAACTTCCCGCGCGACGAGGTCGTCGTCGGGGTCTAGCGACCCGCCATCCCGCCCGCTACGATCGCGCCGATGCCAGAGTTCGGCGGCTTCATGGACGCGATGCTCTTCGGAACGGTCATCACGATCGTCGCGAGCCTCGCCCTCCCGATCGTGATCATCATCGTGGTCGTGTGGGCGATCCACCGCAGCGCACCGGCGAGCCGCGACCCCGCCGAGGAGGCGCTGCGCGAGCGCCTCGCCCGCGGCGAGATCGACCAGGCGGAGTTCCTCGTCCGCATGCGCGCGCTCCACGACGGCGACGACCGCGCGATCACGTAGCTCGACCGCGGCCCGGCCCGACGGCGGTCACGGGCTACAATCCGGGCCGATCCACGACGACATCCTCGCGGCGTCCGCGCGCCCATCGGCGCGCCCGCGACCCGACCGACAAGAACGACACGGAGCCCACCCGACATGATCAGCACCGGCGAGCTGCGCAAGGGCGTGACCATCGAGCTCGACAACGAGCTCTGGCAGATCCTCGACTACCACCACATCAAGATGGGCCGCGGCTCGGCGCAGGTGCGGATCACGCTCCGCAACGTCCGTCGCGGACAGACGGTCGATCGTTCGTTCCAGGCCGGCACGAAGTGGCCGCGCGCCCAGATGGAGAACCGGCCCGTCCAGTTCCTCTACCGCGACGGCGACGACTTCCACTTCATGGACACCGATTCCTACGATCAGTTCATGCTCCGCGGCGACCAGCTGGGTGACACGCCCAAGTACCTCAAGGACGGCATGACGCTCGACCGAACGAGCTACCAGGGCGAGAC